>SLNO01000113.1 GCA_007132975.1 Balneolales bacterium | reverse complement strand
TACGTATTCCGGCGCTGGCTCTCGGTGGACAACGGCGACACGCTCGTCCATTCCACCGACGAGGTGCTCACCTACGTGCACACCCGGTCCGACATCCACCTGGTGGCCGAATTCCGTGATATTTCGGTGGATGCGGACGGCGGCCTTGACGACCGGCCCGACGTTCCGCTGACGTTCCGGGTGGAGCAGAACTACCCGAACCCGTTCAACAACCAGACGGCCATCCCCTACCAGCTTCCCGAGGACGCGCGCGTGATCCTTGAGGTGTACGGGGTGGATGGGCGGCTGGTGCGCCGCGCGGATGCCGGGCATCGGCAGGCGGGCTCCCATGTGCTGCGGTTTGACGCAACCGGGCTGGCCAGCGGTGTGTATATCGGACGGATACGGGCGGAAGGCGGTCCGGGCCACACGGTTGGCAGCGCATCGGTGCGGATGGTGCTTGTCCGCTGAAAAAAAGGTATTTTGCGGGGAGTAATATGTCTCACACTGAAGCGAACTGAACTCCCGGAACATTGCTGACCAGAATAACCCCAACCCAGACAATTCGCCGAGCCGCCATTGCTGCCGGCGTCCGGGGCTCAGATAGCCGCGCCCGCCCGGTTTTTCCATCTGTGGCCCTGCCTCTGTCCGTAGTGCTGATGCTGGCCGCCATGCTGGCCCTTTTCACGGCGACGGCATCCGCCCAGGTGGTCATCAACGAGATCCAGGCATCCAACCAATCCACCCTGCCCGATGAAGACGGTGATTTCGAGGACTGGATCGAGCTGTACAATGCGGGCGTGGAGGCGGTGGACCTGAGCTGGTATGGCCTTTCCGACGATTACGAGCGCCCGTTCCGCTGGGTCATCCCGCAGGGGGTTGTGCTGGATCCCGGAGCGTTCCTGCTGATCTGGGCATCGGGCAAGGACCGCACCGACCCCGAAGGCGAGCTGCATGCGGGCTTCCGCATCGATCAGGACGGTGAGGAGATCCTGCTCACGCACTTCAACGGGGAGCGGGTGGATGAGGTGCCGCCTGTGCGGATCCCGTCCGACTTCTCCTACGGCCGCTTCCCCGACGGGGCCGGCGACTGGTTTTTTTTCGATGCTCCCACGCCCGGAACCCCGAATCTGGATCCGGTGTATGCCGATCAGGTTGGCGACCCTCTGCTGTCGCACCACGGCGGATTTTACGACGCGCCGTTCACGCTGACCGTTGATGCCGAACCGGGTGCGGTGCTGCACTACACGCTGGACGGGTCGGAGCCGGGTCCGGGCGATCCTGTCTGGACCGGCAGCATGCATGTGACGGTGCAGCAGCCCAGCGATCACCTTATCTCCTACATCCCGACCAATCCGCCCGAAGCGGCCGAGCGCAACTACCACTGGATAAAGCCGGAAGAGCCGCCGTTTCTGGCGACGGTGCTGCGCATACGGGGATTTCGCGAGGGTGCCATGCCCTCCCGCATCCTCACGCACACCTATTTTGTGCTGGGTGACGGAGACGGATCCATGGATGCCGCAGGCCTGAACGGTTCGCTGTCCGGAGCAGGCACCGGGGGCGAGGCACAGTCCCCATCCACCCGGAATACGGAAACCGGTGAGCTGGGTGGAAACTCGGTTGGAGCCGGGACCGCATCCACCCGGTACCCCCTGCCGGTGGTCTCGCTGGTAACTGATTCACTGAGCCTGTTCGACCATGAAACCGGCATCTACATCCCCGGCAAGCGGTATGAGGACTTCTGGTTCAATCCGCCGTGGGGCTCTCCTCATGCCAACTATTTTTACCGCGGCGATGACTGGGAGCGGCCGGCCAGTTTCGAGTTTTTCGAGAGCGGCGGGGAGCGGGTGCTGGCGCAGGATATCGGCATCCGGATACACGGGGGGATGTCGCGGGCGCTGCCGATGAAGTCGCTGCGGCTGTATGCGCGCGGGGAGTACGGGGCGCCGCGGTTTGAGTATCCGTTTTTTGACCATCCGGACTCCCATCCGCGGCACGGCGAGCGGGAGCTGGCGGACAAGCACCGGACGCCGTCGTACAACCGGCTGATCCTGCGCAATTCGGGGCAGGATTTTCATCGATACTCCACCATGTTCCGCGATGCGATGATCCAGGGGCTGGTGGATCATCTGGATTTCGACACGCAGTCGTACCGGCCGGCCATCGTCTTTATCAACGGGGAGTTCTGGGGCATCATGAACATCCGGGAGCGGTACGACCGGCACTATCTGGCCCGGGCCCATGACATTGATCCCGACCGGATCGACTACATGAGCGGGTTTGCGACGGTGATCGAGGGCTCGAGTGCGCATTTCCGCGCCTACCGCGATTATCTGTCGCAGCACGACATCACCGACAGCGTGCACTACGCGCATGTGGGCACGATGCTGGACATCGACAACTTCATCGACTACAACATTGCGAACATCTACGCCAACAACCAGGACTGGCCGGGTAACAACCGGGACTATTTCCGGCACCGGACGGAGTTCGATCCTGATGCGGGTCCGGGCCGCGACGGACGCTGGCGCTACATGCTTGTCGACACCGATTTCAGTTTCGGGCACCAGGGCACGCCGCCGCGTCCGCATGACGACACGTACCTGAACATGCTGGCGATTGCCACCGGCACCCCAAGCACTGCTGCGCCGAACCCGGCATGGTCCACGTTTGAGCTGCGCAGGCTGCTGGAGAACGATGACTTCCGCCGGGCCTTCATCACACGGTTTGCCGGGCTGCTGAACACCGCGTTCTCACCCGCGTACGTGGTCGGGCACATCGGCCATTACGAGCAGCTGTTGGAATCGGTTATGGAGGAGCACATTGTGCGGTGGAGTTATCCGCCGCGAATGACGGCCTGGCGCAGCAGCATCCGCGTGATGGACTATTTTGCAGAGAATCGTCCCTTTCACGTGCGGTTGCACATGATGGAGCAGTTCGATGAGCTGGGGGATACGGTGCGGGTGGATCTGGATGTGGTGAACACTGCCCGGGGTGCGGACGGCGGGCAAGGTGGCGGTTCGCACAATTCCGGTGTGCAGACGGCGGGAACTCAAAATCACGGCGGGCACATCCGCGTCGGCGGCCTCGACATCCGGAGCGGAACGCCCGGAGTCCCGGAGCAGGCCTACCCGTGGTCGGGTGTGTACTTCCGGGATTTCCCGGTCGAGTTGGCTGCGATACCTACCGACGGCTTCCGGTTTGCAGGGTGGATGGAGTTCCCCGCCCATCCGGATTCCGTCCTGCAGATCGTACCGGACGGTGATATCGCCGTGACGGCCCTGTTCGAACCGACCGGAACCGCAGCAGACGATCCGGGGGCCGATGCCGACCTACCCGGCTCCTTCCGCATCGCCCAGAATTATCCGAACCCGTTCAATAACCGGACAGTCATCCCCTATGAAATGCCCGCGCAGGGCCAGGTATCGGTCAGCGTGTACAGCATCGACGGCCGGCGGATCTATCACCGGGATGAGGGTGTGAGGCTGGCGGGGTGGCATCAGGCGAGCCTGCGGGCCGGCGAGTGGTCCAGCGGCGTGTATATTGTGCGGGTGACAGTGCGGGCGGAAAGCGGCCGGCTCGAATACCAGGGCAGCCGCCGGATCACGCTGTTGAAGTGAGGAGAATGAGATCGGTATTTGCGTGAAGTTGTCTCAAATCCGCCTCCGGGACAGATAATTATCGTGCCTGCCTGCGAGATAATGATACGATATGATACGATTTGATACAGTAATGGTGCGTTTGGAAAAGCAGGTCAGTCCGGAGCTACTTCATAAGGCGGATCGACCCATTCTATCAAACGCTCTTCCTCCGCCTTCTCTTCCAACTCCGGGAACGAAATGAATGTCGACAGATTGAATTTGAATACAAGTGCCCAGTTGGATTGGCGTATGGTATCACCCGCAGCATTTACCCGCAGCGTATCCGATGGATCAAAATCCGGCAAGTAGCGCGAAATCATAACCATCTCATCCATTGAGGCAAAATACGCTTGCAGATCACCCGCTTTTTCTGAAAAGTTTTCGACCCCAACGGTGTCTGATGGGTCCTCCATGAGAATGATAGCTTCCGAAAACTTGATGACGAAATTATCAATGAGGAACTGACGCTCTTTCACTTCGTCCGGCTCCTTGTCGGCACTAAGCGGGTTACATCCGGACAGGACCAGGCACAACAGCACGGCGAATCCGGCAAGTGTAAATGAATTTCGTGGCTGGGGCTTCATTGAAGTTTTTTTTCGATGTGGCATATGGTTTATTGGCGGTGAACCTGCTTATCAAAGGCACATTTGTGCAATCCATTCCGGATCCTTTCTAAGACTTGCGTAGGCCAGGTGCTCCATGTTATTGGGTACCCAAAAGCTTGCAATCAGATTGGTGTCGGCAACAATCATGGACGACCCTGGTCAATCGCTTCCTGAATTTCGTCAATGGTCAGAGATCCTCTTGCTCTTTTTTTTAGCTTTCGGGCACTTTCGATAAGAACGTCCGGATCGTGCTTTTTGCTAAGCAGTGAATTTTTCAGGGTCATAATGACCTCACTGTTCACACTGCGATGATTTTTTTCTGCTTGCAGCTTCAGTTTTTGATAAACATCGTCGGGAATCCCCTTAATAGTGATATTGGTTGG
>SLNO01000032.1 GCA_007132975.1 Balneolales bacterium | reverse complement strand
TTCCCTCACCCAGTTTGAATTCCAGCGGTTCGCGCTCCCTGGAGGAGTCAAAAACCGTTCCGTCTGCAATGGTTCCGGTGTAATGTACTTTTACGGTGTCGCCTTCTTTTATTGTAGCCAAAATTTTTCTTCTTTTTTGATTCGTAATTGACATGTACCCCTGATAACTGACAACTCCAGGGGATATTATATTATTTTTGCGGGACAGCGGCCTGCCGCCTGACTTCATGATTATACAGAAGTTCAGCTACCTGCACCAAGCAAGGACGTCCCGTTTTCAACCTGATTACTCCGCATCCGGATCGTCCTGCGGCGACCAGTTTTTCATGCGGGCACGGATCACTTCACCGACCTTGTCGACAGAAATACGCTCCTGCTGCATGCTGTCGCGGTCGCGGATGGTAACGGTCTGGTCCTCCAGCCCGTCGAAATCCACCGTGATGCAGAACGGCGTGCCGGCCTCGTCGAGGCGGCGGTACCGCTTGCCGATGGATCCCTTCTCGTCGTACTGCACCTTGTAATCCTCGGAAAGCCCTTCATGGATCTTGCGTGCCACTTCCTGCAGTTCCGGTTTCTTGATCAGCGGGAAGATACCCGCCGTAATCGGTGCCAGCCGCGGGTGCATCTTGAGGACGGTACGGGTCTCTACAGTACCCTCTTTCTCACCGGGCACCTCTTCTTCGCGGTACGCATCACATAGGACCATGAGCAGGGTGCGGTCGAGCCCTACCGATGTCTCCACCACATAGGGAATGTACCGCTCCTGAGTATGCGGATCGAAGTACTCCATCTTCTTGCCGGAAAACTTCTGATGCGCCCCGAGATCGAAATCGGTACGGTTGTGGATGCCCTCCACCTCCTGCCATCCGATCGGGAATTCGTACTGCACATCCACCGCCTCCTTGGCGTAATGCGCCAGCTTGTCCTCGGGATGGTCATGGAAACGCAGTTTGGACGGACGGATCCCGATACCCTTATGCCAGTTCAGACGCTCCTGCTTCCAGCGCTGGTACTCGTCGGAGTCGGTGCCGGGCTTCACGAAATACTGCATCTCCATCTGCTCGAACTCGCGCATTCGGAACACGAACTGCCGGGCCACCACCTCGTTACGGAACGCCTTGCCGATTTGCGCTATCCCGAACGGCACCTGCTGGCGGGTAGTGTTCAATGCGTTAACGAAATTGACGAAAATACCCTGGGCGGTCTCCGGACGGATATAGACCTCCGAATCCTCACCGGATGCCGTGGCCCCGAACTGGGTCTTGAACATCAGGTTGAACTGTCTCACCTCGGTCCAGTCAAAGGCGCCCGAATCAGGCCCCTTAATCTGCTCTTCCATGATGATGTCGTAGAGGTCCTCGTTCATCGACTTGCGCGTTCCGGCCGAATCCAGCAGTTTCTGGATCTCCTGCGCCCGCTCTTCCTTGCCGTTCTGCTGCAGCCTGGCGATATGCTCCTCGATGAGCAGGTCTGCGCGGTAGCGCATCTTCGACTGCTTGTCGTCGATCATCGGATCGCTGAAACTGTCGACGTGGCCGCTGGCCTTCCAGACGGTCGGGTGCATCAGGATGGCCGCATCCAACCCTACAATATTCTCATGCTTCTGGGTCATCGCCGCCCACCAGGCCTGATTGAGCTTGCGTTTGAGTTCCACCCCGAGCGGACCGTAGTCGTACACGGCGCTGAGTCCGCCGTATATTTCGGATGACTGGAAGATGAACCCCCTGGCCTTGGAGAGTGAAACGATTTTCTCTAGTCGGTTTTTTGAAGCCATGTTTCGAATTTCTGCGTTTTTAATAAGATCTGATTTGCGATATACTGTCCGCCGAAGCGGGACGGCAAATCACCCGCCCGCATGTCTGATCAAGCCGGTATCCGCTTCTTCGGCAAGCCTATAATATATCGTATTTTTCGGGTGGATGAAAACCGTGCAGGTTCCAAACGGTGCTCCAACGTGCAAACGAATGCGCAAACTGCCATAAATGAAAACACCATCAGCAGAGGGTGGATGCGCGTTCTGTCCCATCAAATCACAATTTTCGCGCATATTCGGCCATGGTGACCGCAGGCCGGCCCAGTTCCGCCCAAACCGCCTCATCAGGACCAGGCTCCCGGTAGTTGTTGAGCGCCTTCATAATGCGGGACAGGTAGTGGATCTCGCCGTTTACGAACCCCACAAGCCTGATCGGCCACATGGGCACTTTTGTGATCTTCAACGGACCATGACGATAGTTTTTTACGAACTCGAGGGCCGCTTCATCAAACGTAAGTGGCTCCGGACCATATACATCATAATAGTTATCGGCGTGGGGATCGATCCGTGCAGGACCAGTTGCAGATCCTTCGCCGGCTGCATCCACCTTTTTTGCCCCACGCTCGTGAATGGCCTCGTCAAGATTCCGGAAGGACGCGGCCACCATCCGGCCATAGTCCTCTCCTGCAATGAAATGCATGGGCTGACGAGACTTGCCGACAAGCATCAGCTTATGGCCCTGCAGCATGCCACCCTGGTCGATAGTCTCCATGAAGCTGGACGGATAAAAAATGGTCGTGGGCACATCGGCCTCCCTCAGCGCTTTTTCCGCCCACTGCTTGATCTCGAACGCCCACCATCGAAAACCGTCCATGCCCTGATACCGCTGCACCAGTGAAGAGATGGCCGCCACACGCTTGACCTCCAAATCATTGACGTCCCGCCCGCCGCGGGGACCGCCGTTGACCTCCTCCACTATCTCCAGCACGTTTTCGAGACCGTCCCGTTCCGGGATGAAACTTGCGTATTTCTTCACCTCTGGCCGCGTTGAAAGGTTCATGTACACCGCATCAGCCCCATCAAGCGCGCCGCGTATGTTATCTTTACTGGCAAGGTCCCCTTCCACCAGCCCGACTCCATCCGGCAGCTTCTTCCCTGCCTTGCTGGCATCACGGACCATGGCGGTCACGTGGAAACCTGCGGCTGCAAGTTCCCGGACGACAGGGCGGCCCAGCATACCCGTGCCGCCAAATACGGTAATTTTTTTGATGTGGTTCATGTTTTTTCTGTTGGATGTGGTCCGGTGTCCATCATTACGAATTTTTAAACAGCACAACACGGTTTGCCGCAACGATTTTTCTGTACGCCGCCCTTCAGTGAAATGTTACACAATTTGCCGCTGACTTTACACTAAAAACAGTTGGCTTCCATGACATACGCTACCGGATTGACCGGCAGATCATCCATAGGTTTTACACGGCATTTTTTTTATTTTTGGCTTGCTTTGCCGGAAACACCCGATCGACATGCAATTACAGGACTGAATTGCCCGATCACTACCCTTTGTCCGGCATGTTTTACCGAATATTTCAACTG
Organism: Balneolales bacterium; assembly: GCA_007132975.1. GTDB lineage: Bacteria > Bacteroidota > Rhodothermia > Balneolales > Natronogracilivirgulaceae > SKNL01. The sequence continues at coordinate 1,394 of SLNO01000032.1, read as the reverse complement.
CTGACAATTAATCCGATCCTATTATTATGGCTGAATATCGTGTTGGTGTACTTGGAGCTACAGGAACTGTAGGACAGAAATTCATTCACTTGCTGCGCGACCATCCCTGGTTCAAGGTAACCGCGCTCGGCGCATCGGAGCGAAGCGCCGGTAAAACCTATCGGGAGGCCACCAACTGGGTGGAATCCACCCCCATGCCCGACCAAATCGGGGAAATGACGGTGGTTACGTGCGAACCTGACCGGATGGATGTGGACTTTGTTTTTTCCGGGCTGGATGCGGCCATCGCCGGTGACATCGAAAAGGCGTTTGCCGAGGCGGGCAAGCCGGTGATCACCAACGCCCGGGTCTACCGCCAGCACGATACCGTGCCGTTGATGGTGCCGGAAATCAACCCCGACCATATCGAGCTCATAAATGAGCAGAAGTTCGACCCGAATGGACGCGGTTTTATTGTCACTAACCCGAACTGCGTATGCATCCCGCTCACCATGGCGCTCAAGCCGATCTGGGATGCCTTTGGGGTGGAGGCGGTCATCCTGACATCCATGCAGGCCGTTTCCGGCGCAGGTTATCCGGGGGTCCCCAGCCTTGACATCCTCGGCAATATCGTACCCTATATTGGTGGCGAAGAGGAAAAAATCGCCCTGGAGCCCATGAAGCTTCTCGGCAAACTTGAGAACAAAAAGATTTCCTTTGCCGATTTTCCCATTCAGGCATCGGCAAACAGGGTGCCGGTGGTGGACGGACACCTTCTCTCGGTCACGGCCAAACTGAAAAACTATCCGGGCGATATTGAAAAGGTGAAGGAGACCGTACGCAACTGGAGGAGTCCGATCGCGGACCTCAATCTGCCGTCGGCCCCGCAGAAGCCCGTCCACCTCTACGACGACCCTCGCTACCCTCAGCCACGACATCATGGCCTTGCTGAAAACGGTCTTCAGGTGGGAATGGGCCGGCTGCGTGAGGCCAAAATCATGGATATTGCCTTTACGGCGCTGGGGCACAACACTATCCGAGGGGCCGCAGGATGCTCCATCCTGAATGCCGAACTGCTGCACGCAAAGGGCTATCTCAAGCGATAACAATATTGTACCCGTCCATATGGATCATCTGTTCATGTGGACGGAAAATTCTCTCTGAATATTAAAGTTCTCTTATTTTTGCGAAAAAAGCGCTTTTAGTCTTGCGTTGAATCAATTCTCTTGCTAATTTCATCCTGACCTTCAGATACGATATTATTTCTTATCAGGTGTTGTTCTGTGATTCTCGTGTAAGGAATTGACTTTCAGATTATCTGTATAACCGAACAGATTAACACCAACCGATCTATTCATTGGGAAGTCGTGAAGGCGCATTTCTACAGTCCTATGGGGTTGCGGGGTGACCACCTC
>SLNO01000039.1 GCA_007132975.1 Balneolales bacterium | reverse complement strand
TGAGAACCATGATGCCCGAAGACCTTCACCATATCATCGAAGCACTGCTCTATGAGCAGGAGGGGAATAAAGACAGACAGGATTATTATGACACCATCATCCGGTCCATAATCGAGACGGGCAGGGCCAGGTTCTTCATGGTGGCTCTTTCCCGGCTGATTCAGCGCCTGACCATATCCAGGCTGCACGTAATCGGGGATGTGTATGACCGCGGGCCCGGTGCCCACATCATCATGGACACACTGATGGAGCATCATGCCGTGGATTTCCAGTGGGGCAATCACGATATCGTGTGGATGGGGGCTGCGGCCGGAAGCGAGGCGTGCATGGCCAATGTGATCCGCGTGTCGCTGCGCTACTCCAACATGGAGACGCTCGAGAACGGCTATGCCATCTCAATGCTGCCACTGGTGTCGCTGGCCGTGGATGAATACGGGGAAGACCCCTGCAGGCAGTTCCGTCCCAAGGATACCGGAAGCGAGCTTACTGAAAACGACAAGCTTCTGATGGCAAGGATGCACAAGGCGATCACCATCATCCAGCTGAAACTCGAAGGGCAGGTCATAAAAAGGCGGTCGCATTACCGGATGGAAGACCGGCTGCTTCTGGAGAGGATTGATTTCAGCAAGGGAATGGTCGACATTGACGGAAAAGAGCATGCACTGATCGATACCCATTTTCCCACCATCGATCCGGACGATCCGTACAAACTCTCGGACCATGAAAAGCAGGTGATGGACAGGATCGGCCAGTCTTTCACCAACAGTGAGCGGCTTAAAAAGCATGTGCGGTTCCTGTTTTCCAAAGGGAGCATGTATCTCACGTACAACAACAACCTGCTCTATCATGGCTGCATACCCATGACGCCTGTCGGCAAACTGAGCCGTTTCAATCTCGATGGAAAAAATCACAGTCCCAAAGAGTTCATGGACCGCCTCGAGCGGCTTGCGCGACAGGGATTTTTTACAAGGGATGATGCGGAGAAGAGGCAGCACGGCCAGGATACCATGTGGTATCTTTGGAGCGGGGCACAGTCACCGCTGTTCGGAAAGGAGAAGATGGCTACGTTCGAGCGCTACTTCATCGATGATCCGGCAACCCATACGGAAAAGATGAATCCCTACTATGAATTCCGGACCCGTAAGGATGTGGCCGAGGAGATCCTCAGGGAGTTCGGGCTGGATCCGAAAACGGGCCATATCATCAACGGCCATGTCCCGGTCAAGGTGAAAAAAGGGGAGAACCCGGTCAAGGCCGGCGGCAAGCTGATCGTGATCGATGGCGGGTTTGCCAAGGCCTACCAGGAAAAAACCGGGATTGCCGGGTATACGCTGATTTTCAACTCCTTCGGACTTCTGTTGTCGGCGCACCAGCCGTTCGAGTCAACGCGAAAGGCGATCCGGTCGGAAGAGGACATCCACTCCACGACGAAAATCCTGGAGCAGAACACAAAAAGGATCCGGGTGCGTGACACCGACGACGGCAAAGAGATCCAAAAGCGGATCGACGACCTCAAGGAGCTGATGGAGGCGTACCGTTCGGGACTGATCAAGGAGTTGTGAGCTGATGTTTCGGGGGTGGATGACAAATCTGCTTCCATGAACATGTTAGACTTTCCCTTCTTTTACAGCTTAGTACAGTAGAATGCGGATATACGACTGGCCGGCAGGCTGCCATTCCGAATGGAACGTACTTGCAGATCAAAAAGAGTGGCAGTGATTCCGACAGGCGATCCGGTATTCTGGTGCCACGCTTCCTTTGTACGACATAAACGCACAGGAAATGTGGCAGCTGTCATCTAAAACCAACCTTGGGAGAAATATCATGAAGTCCACAATAGGAACAGTTTCAAAGAGTATCTGCATGCTCCTTTTGACTTCTGTGGTGCTTATCAGCTGTAATGAGATTGATGCAACAGAGTCAAACTACCGGGCCGCAGAAGGCGCCGACAACGCTGTCGCGCACAGGGTTTCCAACCTGTCTCCGGCAACCGGTGACCCCGCCTTCACCCTTGAACCCGGCGACCCAGACCTCGAGTGGCTGCCCTGTCCTGAGTTCATGCCGGATGATTGCCGGCTGGCCGTGATCCAGGGAAATCCGGCCGAACGAAATGCTGACGTCTACTTCAAGCTGCAACCAGGCACAACCGCCGACCATCACTGGCATACGTCAGACGAGCGCATGGTGCTTGTATCCGGCAAGATGAGGGTGGATTATGACGGACAGGATCCGGTGTTTCTGGAGAGAGGGACCTATGCCTATGGTCCGGGCGGACTTGCTCACGTAGCGCACTGTCTTGAGGAGAGCGAGGACCCCTGCATCCTCTTCATTGCTTTTGAGGATCCGGTGGATGCCCTTTCGACGGAAGAGAAACCGGCACCAGGATCGGATAAAGAAGCGTTCATCCTCACTGCCGAAGAGGTAATGTTCGGTGATTGTCCGTCTTTCATGCCCGCAGGCTGCGGACTGGGTGTGCTTCAGGGCAATCCGGAAGAACATGATGCCGATGTGCTCCTGAGGTTGGCTCCTGAGTCAAAGATCCCAAAGCACTGGCACACTTCCGCCGAACGCATGGTGCTGATATCGGGACAGATGCGGGTCAACTATCAGGGTCAGCCGCCAGTAATTTTGGAACCGTTTACGTACGCTTATGGACCGGCCAAATTGCCGCACGATGCCATCTGTGTTGGTCCCGATGAAGAATGCCTTCTGTTCATTGCTTTCGAAGAACCGGTTGATGCCATTGACATAAGAGGGGGCAACCTGCCGCATGGAAGATAAGCGCAGGTGTTTATGTGCTGAAAAAGAAAAGATTCATATCGTCACATGGAATGCCCATGGCGTTTTTAATCATGCTTCTGTGTGTCAGGGCTACGGTCATGGTCATTTCATCCAGTATTAAGAGGGGATGTGGGTCCCCGGCCTGGAGGTTGCCGGGGATCCATGATTTTTATACAGATACTGATTGAAGCGACATCAACCGTCGATTATCAGTCATTTATTTTCTCCACCCAGCGCGAGAAAGCCTGCAGGTACCGCTCCAAATGTTTAACAGTGGAATCATCGGTCAGTTTGCCATCCTCATCAAACTTTTCCTTTGCCCGGAAAAGCAGCAATTCGGGATGGGGCATGCAGGGTGCATTGACCGATTTCAGGGCCTGCCGGACCTGGTCCTGGCTTCGAGCCGTGCCTGTAATACCCGGCGACGCTCCGATTACGCCGGCCGGCTTTCCGAATAAGCGCGGGTCCTTTGGAGGACGCGATGCCCAGTCGATGGCGTTCTTGGTTATTCCGGTCATGCCGTGATTGTATTCCGGGGAAGCGATCAGGATGCCGTCGGCCTGCCGGATCGCTTCCTTGAAACCGGCGACACTTTCCGGATCTCCGTTCGCTTCAAGGTCCGCGTTGAACAGCGGGATGCCGGCGAGATCGAAAAGCTCGATCTCCATGCCGCCGGGTGCCAGGTCCCGGGCCGCCCTCAGAAGCGCTTTATTGTATGATTTTTCTCGCAGGCTGCCTGCGAATGCCAGTATCTTCATATCAGAGGAGTCTTTTTTTCTTGCTGGTTATATTACCTGAAGGAACCTCATTCAGGTGGTTCAAACGTGTCAAACGTGTCAAACGTGTCAGACTTATCAGACGGAACAGACTAATCAGACAGATCAGACCTATTAAACGGATCAGACGGTTCCGATGGTTCAGATAGGTCAGATGGGTTAGTGGGTTCAGATGGTAATGTCCGGCAGGCGTTTTTCGATCATCTCCCGCCGGCTTTCCAGGGATGGCGGCAGCCACAGCTTCACACCAAGATCCTTTTCATCCTGTGCGGATTCATAGCCGGGACCGTCCGTGGCGATCTCGAACAGTACGCCCCCGGGGGATTGGAAATAGACGGATTTGAAAAAATGGCGGTCGATCACCGGGGTGGGGGACAGGCCGCGGTTTGCAACTTCCTTCCGCATCCACAATTGCTCTTTCTCATCTTTCGCCCGGAAAGCCACGTGGTGCACCACGCCCCGGCCGTTAGCACCCCTGTTTGGCTCTGATTTGTTCAGGATGACCGCCCCGCCGACGGCTTCGCCGGTTTTGAGGAGGGTCAGCGGCCCGTCCGAGCCGGCTTTTTCGAACCCGAATACCGTTTCAAGGAGGTCTGCTGTATCCGCTGTTTCCGTTATTTCGAGGGTGGTGCCCCAGAAACCGCGGATGCCATGTTCTGCGGGCACGCTTCCTTCGCGCCAGGCAGCAACCGCATCCACCGTCTCGTCAAAAACCAGTTCGAGTGTGAGCAAGTCGGGGTCACGGAATGAGATCACCTGCGTGCCGAAGCGCTCGAAGGGGCCGTCGAAATCAAGGCCCTCTGCGGCGAGCCGCTCCGCCCAATAGGGCGCGGAACCTGCGGGTACGGCAAAGGATACGGCGGTGGCCTGGCCGCTGCCCGGTTTGCCCTGTACGGCCATGGGCCAGGGGAAGAAGGTCATGCTTGATCCGGGTTGTCCCGTGCCGTTTATGTAAAACAGATGGTAGACCGACGGGTCGTCCTGGTTGACGGTCTTCATGATCATGCGAAGCCCGAGGGTTTTTACGTAGAAATCGGTGGTCCGTTGTCCGTCCCCGCCAAGAACGGTGATGTGGTGGATTCCCTTGCCGGCTGGTTCCATATCTGTACCTCCAAATGGTTGATGGGACCGGATGTGCGCATCCGGACGACGTGTTGAACACAGCGTAATATTAGCTTATCCCGGGAAAAATCAAAGCGTAATGGATACCGGGGGAAGATTGTGATCGCCGGGATTTACCCGCGGATGGTCATCTGCCATTCAGGAACTGATTAAAAGCCTCCGCCGCCTCGCTGCTCTGGAAGAGCGCATTGTGTCCGTATCCGGGCAGGTCCAGAAAATGCGCTTCACGGCAATCGGTGCAGTCCCGGATCTGTCGGCTGAAAACCGGCCAGGAGTACATTTGGATCGGTGAATCATCCAGCCCCTGCACAAAAAGGATCTCGCCCAGGAAACCATCCGTGAAATTCAGCAAGGACCTTGCAAAATAGGCATCGGAGTTGGATGCGGTTGTGCCATATGCATTTCTCAGGCTCGTACAGGCGATCCCCGCTGGCAACCGGCCCTCTTCCTCAAGCTGACACCGATAAATCAGGTTTAACGGACCGGGCGCGTTGGCGATCACACCATGCGTCTCGTGCATGGTATTCAGCCGTGACACCAGATATCCGCCCTGCGAATGTCCCGCCAGAAAAATCTTGTTGATGATGATATCCAGTTCATTTTCAGCCCGGTTCATCATCCACAAAAGCGCCGCTTCGGCATGTGCGATATTGTCCCCAATAAGGAGGTTTTCTTCGGGATAGGCCACGCTTGCGACCATGATATCATCGAGGTCGATGATCCGCTTGAAGCCGTCCAGCGCATTGTTGGCCGCTTCCAGGATCTTGTCGTCAAACCAGACGGTCCCATGGTAGACCATGAGCACGTCAACGTTGTCGTTTTCCGGTTTGTCGATGACCACATCCACCGACACTCCGCCGTAGGTGACGGTTTTTGTGATCCTGTAGGCGCCGTTGCCGGACGTATCACCGCTCAGGCTGCCTTCCCCGCAAGATGCAATGGCGATCAGTAAAATCAGGATGAGGCGCATTCATTGGGTTTTTGATCAGCAGATCATTGCCAGTCGGCCTGGCAACCAGAGGATTACCTTGAAATAACGGAGAAAAAATTCGTCAGTCCAACAGATTTTTGTAGATCCTACCGTCTTTCATGATCACCAGGAAACTGTTTTCCGGATCGGCGATCAGCTCCAGGTTTTCCAGCGGGTCGCCGTCGACCAGCAGCAGATCGGCCAGGGCGCCTTCCTCCACCACGCCAATCCTGCCCTGATAGGGAGTTCTCAGACCAGAAAGTGCCAGCATTTGCGCATTGTCATGCGTGACCATTTTCAGTATTTCCACAGGGGAGAACCATTCGCGGAGCAGCAGGATGTTGCTGTTCTGCTCGATGTTGAGTGCCGGCTCGAACAGGAAGTCGGTCCCCCAGCCCAATTTGACTCCCAGCTCTTTGGCCATGGACCACATCCGGGGCTGCCCCTCTATCACCGGTCTTCTCTTTTCTAGTCGATGCGGGTCCATATTAGGCGTGCTCGCCCGCAGCACCTGCGTGCTGAGCCAAATATCATTATCGGCCATCATCTGAAGGGTCTCTCTGTCGAGGAGCTGACCGTGCTCGATCACCCTGACCCCGGCCTCGATGGCACGCTGGATGGCCCGCGGGGTGTAGGCGTGAACCATGACGTAGGTGCCCCAGTCCTCGGCAGCCTCCACGGCGGCTTTCATCTCGTCAAGGGTGTACTGGGTGACATCCACAGGGTCGTAGGCTGATGATGTGCCCCCACCGGCCATCAGCTTGATCTGGCTGGCCCCGAATCGGAGGTTCTCGCGTGTGGCGGTGAGCACCTCATCGCGCCCGTCGGCGATGAACGTGGCGCCCAGGAGTTCCGCCCGGGAGGGCTCACCGAAAAAGCGTCGGGAGCGCTCGCTTGGAAGTCGGAAATCACCGTGGCCGGCAGTCTGGCTGATGGTGGCGCCAGACGGCCATACGCGCGGACCGGGTACCTGACCGTTGTCAATGGCATGCTTGAGTTCGAAAATGGGTCCACCGGCATCGCGCACAGCCGTAAAGCCCCGCATGAGCATCTCCATGGCACTGGTCGCTGCATTTTGCGCCGCCTTCTGAGGAGTCAACCCCGGGTCCATGAGCTGTTCCATAGTCATGGAGCCGAATGTCAGGTGCACATGCGCGTCGATAAGCCCGGGCATCAGCGTGCGTCCTTGTCCGTCAATGCGCGTGATGTTGCCGCCGTCCACATCAATGGGGCCGGACGAAATGCGCTGGATGGTATTCCCATCCACCAGTACGAATGACGGAGGCGATAGGGTCTCGGAGTGGCCATCGAAGATGCGGACGTTTTCGAAGAGTACCGGCCCGTGGTCATGCGCATGAGAATTCCGGGGTGACAGGACCATCAACGTTGCTGCCATTGTCAGAAGCAGCCAGGGTAGGAGATTTTTCATAATGATGGATTTTATGTTTTTACATGAAAGTGTTCGCGCCAAATGCTGATGGCATTTTTTAATTTTTCGGCAAATCAGTGCAGCTGAACAAAATCATCAGTGCTGCCTGGCTGGTTGCAATGTGCTTAGCGACCCGTCAAACCTGCCGCATCTGCGGCAAACATCGGTCAATCGGGAATCATTCCTGAAGCTTTCGAAAAGTCACGGCCAGCTCGCCGTTTTCATCCTGAAGAAATAGTTTATCGTCCTCCACCATCCACGATACCGACTGTGAAAGTGCCTGAAGGTAGGCGAATTCGAAATCCATAACGGGTTCTGTGCAAGCCATCTGGGTGGATGCGGCATTGCCAATAGCCATGCGGCCGTCCTCAAGCACATACCCCCCGAAATAGTTGTTACAACCACCGTTGCCGTGGAAACTGCCATCCTCAGTGGAGAACCGGATCCAGGGTTGTTCCCGTAGACCAGGATCGTCGGCAGGTGATTCTCCGCGTACCGTGACCACGGTCCATTGGATGTCTTCAAAACCGGTGTCAGGGTTTTGGGTTTCGGCACGGTCACTGTTTCCATTGCCGCATGAAGCTGTGAGCAGCAGAAACGCCAATAACAGGGAGAGGGGAGAGAGGTTCATCTGTGGTTTTCCGTTCGATTTGGTTCATAAATTCAGATATTTTCACATGATACGTACAGGTCAAAGAAATATGCAAGCGCTAGCAGGCGTACCGCATCCTCCAATCCACTTAAGAAGCGTCTTGTGATGTTGTATTCCGCAAGAGTGACATCAACCCCCGGTAGCTTGTTAGTGCATAATTTCCTTACTTGTTGCAAGACACAGGACCACATCCAAAAAAAAGCAGCCATCCATGAGCATACTTCGTATCATTCTCGCCATTGTTCTGCCGCCGCTCGGGGTTTTCCTGACCATCGGGATCAAACCTCATTTCTGGCTCAACATCCTCCTGACCATTCTCGGATATATTCCCGGAATTGTTCATGCTGTGTGGATAATCGCCAAAAACGACTGAGCAAACTTCCCTTGATCTTCAATTGGATCTGGATGATCGATCAATGACCGGACATTATCCCGGTCACACAGAAGTATGATTTAAAACGTCATGGTCATTCTATGTGACATTATGAATCAACATTTTAAACACATGAAAGCACTTCTTGTGGATACGGCCGGCGAGCGACCGGTCATGGTTCCGGGCGAACATCCCGACCCGGTTGCCGGTGAAAAGGAGCTGCTTGTTGCCGTGAAGGCGACGGCCGTGAACCGCGCTGACCTGGCACAGAAAGCCGGGAAGTACCCGCCGCCGGAGGGCGCCTCGCCGCTGCTCGGCCTGGAGATGTCCGGCGTAGTAGAACAGACCGGCCGCGAGGTGACGCGATACCGTCCGGGCGACCGGGTCTTCGGCCTGCTTCCGGGTGGCGGTTACGCCTCGCATTGTGTCATCCACGAGGAACTGGCCATGCCGGTACCGGAGGCGTTTTCATTTGAACAGGCCGCGGCCGTGCCCGAAGCGTTCCTCACGGCCTGGCAGGCACTCACATGGCTTGGAGAGGCGAGGGAAGGGGAACGGGTCCTCATCCATGCCGGGGCCAGCGGCGTGGGCACGGCGGCTATCCAGCTGGCGAAACAGCGGCTGGGGTGCGCTGTGGCCGTGACGGTCGGATCCGTGGAAAAGGCGGACCTGTGCCGAAAGCTGGGCGCCGACCTGGCCGTGATCTACAAGCAGGAAGATTTCAGGGAGGTGATTGCCGGAACTTGGGGACCGGCGGGCATCGACCTGATCATAGACCCCGTGGGCGCGCCGTACTGGGAGCGGAATATCGATCTTCTGGGGATGGACGGACGGCTTGTCTATCTCGCTTTCATGGGGGGAAGCGGGGTGGATGAGGTCCGGCTGGGCAGTCTGCTTCGCAAGCGCCTGACGGTGCGCGGTTCAACACTGCGCAACCGCCCGCTTGTCTATAAAATCGACCTGACCAAGGATTTCCAGGCAAAGAACATGGACTTGCTTGCAAATGGCCAGCTGCAGCCGGTGATCGACAGCGTATTCGATTGGACCGAGGCCGAAAAAGCGCACCAGCGCATGGAACAGAACCTCAATGCCGGCAAACTGGTGCTCACAGGGTTCTGATTGGCAAAATGAGACAGACTGATGTAAGAATCCGGTCCGGCTTTTTTCTCAGAAGGCAGCATGCGAGCCAGATCAACGGCTCATCATGGTGCGAACGGATCGATGATCTGGAGTTGATAGATTTTCTGCCGGTGCTGCAGGTCTTCCGAGTACAAAATGTCGCAGGAGCCTTCCAGTGCCGAAGCTATGATAAGAGAGTCATAAAATGAAAATTGCCATCGTTCTGCGATGTCAAGGGCGCTGCTCATCAGCTCACGGCTGGCATACACCTCCCACATCGGGGCTAGAAACATTTCTATGAAATACCGGCAGTCTTCGTGGCTCATGGGAACGGCAAATTTCCTCGTCGCAACATTTGCAAATTCCTGGACCACCTGGTAGCTGATACAGCCGTTGTGCCTTTTCAACCCCATTTCGAGCAGTTCCCTGGCTCTTTTTTGTTTTGATGGATTTCCTTCATCAAAGGAGTAAACGATGATGTTGGTGTCCAGAAAAAACCTATCGCTCATTCATCTCCTCCCTGGAAAACTTTCTGCCGGGCGAGGCGTACCCCAGTTTTTTCATTGTTTCCCGGTACTCCGTAACGGGACTCTTTTTGGCTACGTAGGATTCCAGCCATTCCCTGAAACGGTTGTTCAGAGTGGTGTTTTCTTTTGCCGCTTTCTCACGTGCCTTGCGTATGAGCGACTCATCGGCATTGAAAGTGATGTTTTTCATTTTAAGCAATAAGCTGTGTAATAGTGTACACGATACTCGTGTAATCTATCATAATTGTAGAAAAAAACAATAGCTATGACCATTTCTGTGCATTATTTTTTCCTGACACAGACGCATGATATGTCATCCATCACCGGATGCTCACCCCTCCATCCATCCACCAGGTCGAAAAGCCGGGCAATTATCTGCCGTGGTGGTTTGCCGTTCATTTTTTTAAGCTCCTCGTCCAGCCGGTCCATGCCGAACTCCTCACCCTCGGGATTGCGCTGCTCGAGGATGCCGTCCGTGAAGGCCAGCAGCATATCTCCGGACCGAAGTTCGGCGTGCATCAGTTGATACGGGTAATCATCCACGCTGCCCAGCGGCATGCCCTTGGATTCCAATGTTTCCACCTTCATGGATTTTCGGACGATCAGGACCGGGGGGATGCCGGCCGAGCACCAGGACACCCGGCCGTTTTCAATATTGAGCAGTCCGAAGCACATGTAGTGGCGGCGAAGGCCGATCTCGCGGAGCCGGCGGGACATTTCGCGCAGGAGGTCGTCCAGCTGCAAGCCGCTGCCCGTTGCAACGTTGCTTTCCGGGGACGCGCTGGCTTCCGGCAAGGTACTGTTATTCAGGGGTATGCTGCCGCCAGCTGCCATGTCTCCGGCAAGATTGTGAAACAGCGTCTTGGTCATTGCTGCCACGAAGCCAGCGTCGGTGCCGTGACCGGTGGCATCGCCAATGGCCCAAAGCTGTCCGCCCTGCGGGGTCGGGACCACATCGTAGTAATCGCCCCCAACCTCCTTTGCGGTGCGCATTCCGGCGTGAACATCGTATCCATGCAGTGGTGGGAACCGATCCGGGAGCAGTGACAGCTGGAGTTTGCGTGCCTTTTCCAGTTCGGCTGAAGTCCGGCGATACTCCGTCTCCAGGCGCACGCGGCGGACTTCGGACTCACGCAGTGACCGTTCGTGGGCCAGGTTTTTTTCCGACAGGCTCCTGACCTCTTTGAGCTGGTCTTCCAGCTTTAGGTTGATGCGTGAGACATGTCGCGACTGAAATACCGACATGGCAATAAGTGCAAAGGCAAATGCAATGTATGGCAAGTGCATGGGGGTCAGGCGGGAAAATTCGGGAGCCATAACACCGGTGATCTCAAAAGCGGCAATGGTGACAAAGATCAGAATGAAAAGAGAAATGCTTCCTCCGATTAGCCAGGCACCGTCCAGCTGCCGTCGTACCGCCTTCAGGGAAATACGCAGGATCTCGATGACCACCAGCAGGATAAGCCCGAGCATGGTGAACATCAGGGGCATCACGAATGCCGGGGTCAGCATGTGCGCCAGTCCGGCCAGGAGCAATACAGGCAGCAGCACCTTGAACCAGCGGCTGGCATCCATCCGGTATATTTCATTAAGGAACAGCACAAAACAGGCGAAGGCGGCCAGTATGGATGCCTGCATGGTCTTCTGGAGTCGGATCAGCGTGTTGAAATCCTCAAAGAAATACCAGTTGTGGCCGCTGAACCCGATATAGGCAAAAAGCAGGCAGATGATTGCAAACCAGAGATGGAACCGCAATCTGCGGTTGAAGAGGAACAGCATGAAGTGGATGATGAAGAAAACCAGGCTGAAGCCAACGATGAACCACTGGGAGCCGCTCATGAACCGGTACTCGGTCAGAAGCTGCAGAAAGTGGGTCTCAGTCTGGTGCAGAGATGCGGTGATACCGGACCAGCCCCGGTTGACCGAGCGGGTGCGGGCATCCAGGTTGATGAACCGGATGGCGATAAGCTGATGGCGGGTCTCGGCCAGGTCGATGAAGGCGCGATGCCTGCCTGGTCCGCTTTGAAATGTCTGAAGATCGGTATCCGGATTTCCAAGCTGCACGACAAGTTCCTCATTGAGCCATATTTCGGCGGCGCCGATCAGGAACAGCTCCAGCATCACGGAGTGCCCGAACAGGGCAGGGTCAACATCCAGATGCAACCGGAACCAGACGGTCTTGTCGTCGATTTCATCCGGTCCCACCCAAATATTTTCCGACCTTTGCCAATCGGAGTCGTCCAGGTCAAAAGCCCAGGGCGTTCCGGAAGGTTGCCGGTCGACCAGCACCTGTCCGCTTAGCGAAACCCCGCCATCCTCCAGCAGACTCGGCGTCACGGTGATGTGCGGCCGGTCGGGGTGCCGCTGCGATCCCCCTGTCTGCATTGCCGAAATCGAATCACACGAAAACGTTGTCAACAGCAACAGGGCCAGGGACAGCCGGATGCAAGCGGCGGAATGAGCGCTGCTCTTTGAAATCATTGAAGCAGGACGGGTGTGTGTTTCCAGGAGGTTCATATGGGTATATCCATGGCATTACGGCAATATGCCTCAAGGGTTGCGGGCAAGATATAAGAAATATGGAACTTGTTGAAGGACGAAGCGGATGCATGCGGCATTCATTGACGGCAGTTCCTTATGAGTCAGCCATCGGCAAACGCTGCTGCCGACCGCGAATGCCACCCGCCAAAAATCACTTGGAAATCTCCGAAAATCGGATAATTTGGATGTATTATAATCGATATTTACCGCCGCTCCCCCCGGGCAGCGCCAAAGCCGGACGCCAGTATTTCAAAACGCCGGCCATAACGGGTCCCGGCAGCCGCCGCCACCGTGGTTTTCCGGTGCGACCGGGAGGCCGGCCCTGTACACCTCCCCGATATGCGCAGACGTGTTCGCATAGCCGTTATCGTGATGGGCTTCAGCGGGTTGATCGCAGAGATCTTCCTGCTCAGGGAACTGCTTATCGTTTTTGCAGGCAACGAACTGAGCATCGGCATCATTCTGGCCAACTGGCTGCTGCTGGAGGCGGTCGGTTGCCTCTGGCCGGGACGTCTGATAGACCGCACCTCGAAGAAGCTGGAGGCCTTTGTCCTGATCACCATCCTGTTTTCCGTGGCGCTGATCGCCGCTGTTTTTGCGGCGCGCATGATCAAGGTGGCGCTGGGCGTGTCGATCGGCGAGCATGTGGGGCTGATGCCCATGTTCTACACCTCGCTGCTGGTGCTTTTGCCCGTCAGCGTGCTGCATGGAGCATTGTTCACGTTCAGCTGCAGTATATATGACGTGTACGGGGAGCCTGAGACAAGGAACAGGGGCAGACGCAAAGGCTCCGGAGGAGGCACGGTTGCCGGCCGGGTGTATGTGGATGAGACCGTGGGCACTATCACAGGCGGGGTGGCCGGCACGTTCGTGCTTATTCCGCTGCTGAACAGCTTCGAGGTGGTGATTGGCACGGCGTTCGTGAACATGCTCGCATGCGCTTGGATGCTGGGACCGGGTACCCGCATGCGATCCGGAGAACGGAGGGAGGCAAGCTCCGAACATCCAGCTGGCAAGGAAGTAACGGAGCGGATTGCCCCAACGGCTAGGCCGGCATCACCCATGCGCTGGGTGGCAGGCGTGCTGGCCGTCATAACCGGCGTTGCGCTGCTGGGCGGGCAGGCCGGCCGCATCCACCAGAAATCCATAGACCTGCAGTGGGGCGGGCACAATGTGGTCCACTATCAGAACTCACCCTACAGCAATATCACTGTTCTGGAGAACCAGGGGCAGTTTCTGTTCTTTCTGGACGGCATTCCCGAGATCATTACGCCGGTGCCGGACATGCTGTTTGTGGAGGAGTTCGTGCATCTGCCCATGCTGGCCCATCCGGATCCGCGTGAGGTGCTGATCCTGCGCGGCGGGGCGGGCGGCATGATCGACGAGGTGCTCAAGCATCCGTCCGTGCGGCACGTGACCTACGCCGAGCACGATCCTGCGTTCCTGGAGGTGATCCGCGCCTTCCCCACGCCCATGACCGAATCGGAGCTGGGCGATGAGCGGGTGCGGGTGCGATACAGCGACGGCCGGCTGCTGCTGGCCACATCGCCCCAGACGTACGACATCATTTTTGTCGGGGTCAGGGAGCCCTCCAACCTGCAGGCCAACCGTTTTTTCACGCGTGAGTTCTTCACTCTGGCGCACAGGCGGCTCAACGACGGCGGTATCCTTGTGCTCACCGTGCCGGGATCGCTCACCTTCCTGAGCGATGAGCTCAGAAACCTCAACAGCACCATTTTTCATACGCTGGATGATGTCTTCACGCACGTCCGGGCAATCCCGGGCGAGCACCACAACCTTTTCCTGGCATCCCAGGTCCGCGATGTGACCGACCTGGACCTTGACCGCATGGTGGGCCGCATGGAGGAGCGGCAGATCCAGGCCGATGGCGTGGTGCCCTGGCACATTGAAAAAAAACTGCACGATGGCTGGCGCCAGTGGTTCCGTGACTTCATAAGCGGCGCCTCGCGCAACATGAACCGCGATTTCAATCCCGTCGGGCTCTTTCACCATATCACGCATTGGAACTCCCTGTACGCACCAGAATTCGGACGGATCTACAACCGCTTTGAGGATGCCGGCCTGTCCACAGTCTTTCCCGGCCTGGCGCTGTTCACCGTGCTGGTGATGCTGTTGAACCTGCGTCGCAGGAGAGGCGGCGGTGTAGGCGTGCCGTTCGCCATTTTCACCACAGGATTTGCCGGCATGATCTTCAGCCTGATCGTCATCTTCATGTTCCAGGTCACTTTCGGCAACGTGTTTTCTTGGATCGGAATGCTGGTCGCCTGTTTCATGGCGGGCGCGGCGGCCGGCGCCTTGCTCATCAACAGGATGCTCCTGCATATGGCTGACGAAAAGCGCTGGTTCCTGACCGTGGAGGCCACTATCATCAGCTTCACCCTCGTGTTGCCGCTGCTCTTCCTGATGGTCCACCCGCTCCTCGAAAGCCCGCTGGCCTTCGATCTCTTCCGCGTGCTGTTCCTGGTGCTGAGCCTGATTGCCGGCATGCTGGTCGGCATGCAATACCCGCTTGCGAACAGTCTGCTTCTCCGCGGCCGGAAAGGGGTGAGCCGGACGGGCGGAATGCTTTACGCATCCGATTTACTGGGTGGATGGATGGGGGGTGTCGCCGGCGGCGTAGTGCTTTTACCCGTCATGGGCGTGACCGGAACCTGCCTTACCGTAGCCCTGCTCAAACTTTCCAGTTTCCTGATCATCGCCGCCGAACCCGAAGGGCGGCATAAAGAGATATTGCCATGACAAAGAAACGAAATTCCACATCCCCATCCGCCATCAGACATCAAGCGCTGGATGGATACCAGCCCCCATCCAACAGCAATCAGTCCGGGGTGCAATGGCCTGGGACCACATCCACCGAAAACTCGCAGCCACTCCATGAGCGAGAGACCGCATCCACCGGAAATCTGCGGCCGATGCAGGAGCATGAGACCGCATCCACCGGAAATCTGCGGCCGATGCAGGAGCATGAGACCGCATCCACCGGAAATCTGCGGCCGATGCAGGAGCATGAGAGCCCATCCACCCGAAACCTGAGGCCGATGCAGGAGCATGAGAGCCCAT
Organism: Balneolales bacterium; assembly: GCA_007132975.1. Classification (GTDB taxonomy): domain Bacteria; phylum Bacteroidota; class Rhodothermia; order Balneolales; family Natronogracilivirgulaceae; genus SKNL01. The sequence goes on along the minus strand of SLNO01000039.1, from coordinate 28,047 downwards.
CCACCCGAAATCTGAGGCCGCTGCATGAGCGAGAGACCCCATCCACCCGGAACATGAGCCGGCGGTGCTTCCTGGGACAGACCGCCCGCTTCTGCTGCCAGGCCGGACTTACGGCCATGGTTTTCGGGAACCTTGCGACCAGTATGGCTTTTGGTGAGAGCGGGTCCGGGGCGATTCGCAGCACGTCCCGGAGCAGTTCCGGCGCGGATGGCACGCGGCTTTTCGACCGTGATTTCGTGCCGGGGTATGTGGAGCTGCAGGAGTCCGGCGAGCTTGCCAGGCGGGCCGATGCCTTGTGGGACATGATGAGCCGCTGCCGGCTGTGTCCGAGGGAGTGCGGGGCAAACCGTCATCGCGGGCAGACGGGGTTCTGCCAGTCGCCGGGCAACAAGCTGTTCATCTCGTCGGCGATGCCGCATTTCGGCGAAGAGCGTCCGCTGGTCGGGCGCGGGGGGTCGGGCACCATCTTTCTGACGCACTGCAGCCTGCGCTGTGTCTTCTGCCAGAACTATGAGATCAGCCATCTGGGGCGCGGGCACGAGCGCGGGGTGGAGGAGATGGCCGGCATGATGCTGCAGCTGCAGCGGCTCGGGTGCCACAACATCAATTTTGTGACACCGACGCACAAATCCGCGTTTATCCTGAGGGCGCTGAACATGGCTTCGGCGCAGGGGCTGCGGGTGCCGGTGGTCTACAACACCTGCGGATGGGAGCGGATGGAGATCCTGGCGCTGCTGGACGGGGTGGTGGATATCTACCTGCCCGATTTCAAGTTCTATGACAGTGACATCTCGGCAGAGCTGACCGCCGGCACCGACGATTATCCGGAACTCACCAAAGAGGCGATCCTGGAGATGCACCGCCAGGTGGGGGTGGCCAAACCCAACAGGAACGGTGTGATGCAGCGCGGGCTGATGATACGGCACTTGGTGATGCCCAACGAGGTGGGCGGCTCGGTAGAGATCCTGGACTGGGTGGCGGAGAACCTGCCGAAAGACACCTATGTCAACATCATGGCGCAATACAACCCGTACCACCAGGCGTTCGATCATCCGAAGATCGCGCGCAGGATCACGGGTGAGGAGTACCGCCAGGTGGTGGATCATGCCAGGGGGCTGGGGCTGACAAACCTGGATATCCAGGGGCAACGATGGCTGCGGAGATGACCGGTGGGGCGGGTGCAGCGCTGTTACCCGGAAGCGTTGTCTTGCAGCTCACCCCGGAGGGTCAGTGGCCGGATCTTTTCCGCTAATGCCGGATCAGCTTCATCCTGCGCCTTTTCCAGTTCATAGCGGTACTGCAATCGCAGCCACATCTCGGGGCTGGTTCCCAGTGCAAGAGAGAAGCGGATTGCCGTATCTCCGGATATGGCGCGTTTCCCACGTATAATCTCATTGATCCTGTTGGGTGGGACGTCAATCTGCCTTGCAAAGGCCCTTTGGGAAATACCCAGCGGCTCGAGGAACTCCTCGACGAGAATCTTGCCCGGATGTATTGGCGGGATAAATGCTTTACTTCTAACAGATGTCATAATTTACCTGTGATAATCTATGATTTCAACATTCCAGGCATCGCCGTCCTTCCACTCAAAACAAATCCTCCATTGCTGGTTAATTCTGATGCTCCATTGACCAGCGCGTAAGCCTCTCAATGGTTCAAGGCGATTGCCGGGTGGAATCCTTAAATCATCAAGTGAAGATGCTGTATCAATCAGCAGCAACTTTATTTTTGCCCTGACATGAATTTCCGGAGGCAGATAACGACTCCTTTTTCTGTGGAAAATCTCTTTTGTGTGCCTGTCTGCAAAAGAACGGATCATACTGTAATGTGTAACGTAACACGTACCATTTTAGTGAAATATTGGATGTCAAGCAACACTGTATTGAAATTTCCATGTAATAGAGCAGCAAGGGGTGATAAACTTACAACAGCACAGACCAGCGTTCTGCTGGTTGGCTGGTTCCCGGTTCAGGGGCGCTACAACAGGTCCCGTAGGAACCGGACGCTGGCGTCATAAATCGCCGGATCTTTGGAGGCGCGCGGTCCGGCAATGTTGAGGACCTGGGGGCAGACCGTGTCCAACCAGCTTCCTGCTGTCACCAGCGCTTGCTTGAGACTTTCCTCCGAGAAATCAATGTGCAGCCATGGCTTGCCGAATTCTTCGGCCTTAATGCGTGTGTAGAGCGAGCCGCCGTCGAGCGGACCGTGAGAGAGGATGAGCGTGGCGTCGGAGTCGCGGATGTTCCATTCCGTGCGCATTTCCACAGCGGAATCGGGGGTTTCGGCCAGGTTTGGATATCGCTCGGGGATTGTGCCGTATTCGTCGAGGCGGCCTTTCGGGACCCATCCGCCGCAGGGGATGCCCAGTTCCAGCGCCACATCCAGAGCGGCACGGTCGGCACCGGTCTGTGCTCCTGAAATCAGCTTTCGGATGGTGTGTATGGGTTCAGGACAGCTCATGTCTCCGGGATGCAAGCAGCGCAGCCATGCACATGTGACAAATCCAGTGGTGCGCGCGGCTGATTATTTTAAGAATTTTTCCACCATTGGAATTTGTAACTTCCTGTCAATAAAAACCAGAGACATTCATAAGCGATCCCCAGTTCTACTGTCGAAAGCGCAGAAAGCTGGACCTGATCTTTCATGGAAAATCTGATCTTGTACATCCTGGTGTTGCTGCTGCTTTCAGAAATCCTTGCTTCGTGGACCTGGATGAGCTTCTATTTTCGATATGGCATACCCGTTTTTCGGCGGAGAGTGCGGATCAACAGGTTCGGTCCGAAGTTTGCGGAAGAGCTGGAACGGATGCATCATTCCAATATCTCACTTCCGCTGCTGTTCCGGGCTATTTCGCATCGGGAAATCGCATTCAGGGAGAGGGCGTACGGCATATACTGGCTCCGCTATGCACCGGTGATACGCGGACTGATCCATGTTTCTGAAGACAGCAGGGAGGTCCACATCACAGGCCTGCTGAACTGGTATGTTGTTCTGCTGCTGGTTTTTTTACCGCTCATGCTTGCTTTGGATGACGTTTGGCCCTACTATTTGGTAATACTGTCAGCCGTCTCGATCGTTTACACCATTCAGCGGTACCGCTTTGGCGAAGTTGGGAAAAAGTTGGAGAAGCTCTACGGAAGAAAGCATTATTCGCAAAGGTGACGGGTCTTATCCACCCGAATCGGTTTTCAAAAAAACGAAATAATTAATGGGGGAGGATTTATGAGGACTTTAATATGCGTGCTTTTGATTGTGTCATGTTCTCCCGTTTCGGCAAGCGAAGAACCGGACGAACTGCTAACAGGCGTTTTCTTGCATCTCAAGCCGGAACAGAGGCCGGTCATTACGATCACCAATAACGGGAACCGTGACATTGATGACATCATGATGGGGATATCGCTGCGCGACGAGGAAGGTATCGTTCTTTTCTCCACTGGGTACACGGACATGGTGACAGGAAGTGTCTGGCTGGCGGCTGGCGCTACCATGGAAATGTCGCTTTTCATTACCGAAGCGGCGCTGGACCGGAATCCAACCGGAAAGCAGAAACTGATGGAAGAGCCCGAAACCATTGGCGTCACCTTTGACATCCAAACGGTGACATTCATTCAATAATACCTTCGAACTTCACTCATGAGATGGCCAAAACCGAACAAGATAACCCGACCGAACTGAACAAGGAGACCCCGCTCGGCAAGGAGCTGCTGATCTGGTTCGTGATTGCGACCATCCTTGCGCTGGTAAACTGGTACCTCGTCTACGGGAACTGGCCGGATGTGCCCCACACTGCGCTGCGGATGTTGATCGTCCATCTGACATTCAGTTATTTCGTCTTTCTGCACATTTTTTTCATGGCGTGGATGTTCCATATTGTAATGTGGGACCGGGTAAAATCCCGGGGGAAATTTCTCCGGAACGGGGGCGGAATACTTTTTGCCTTCCTCGGCTTTCTTCTGGGTGTATTCAACCTGCAGTGGTTCTCGGGATTTGTCTTTGAAGTGCTGTATCCCGGTTTCTCGCTCAGCTTCAATGTTACCGATGGACTTGGATACTGGCTGGCCATGTTTGTGGTTGTAGCCATGGTCGGAACCTTTGCCGTATCCTACCACACCATGCGGCTGAACCTGAAGGAGAGCTACCAAATACAGTTGGAACGGCAGCGGCTCCGCAGCGAGCTGGCGATGGCGCGCGATATGCAGATGGGGCTGATGCCGTCTGTTGCCCCGGACCTGCCCGGATACGACATTGCCGGGGTCTGCCTGCCGGCAGCGGAAGTGGGCGGCGACTACTACGATTACATCCGCGTTGACGGCGAGGACAACGCCCTGGCCATTGCCATGGCCGATGTGAGCGGCAAGGGGATGAAGGCGGCCATGACCGCCGTGTTGGTAAGCGGCATGCTGCAGGCCGAGGCCATCCACCGTAACAACGCCGCCGAGGTGATGATCCGGGTCAACCGTCCGCTCCACCGCAAAAGCGATCGGCGCATGTTTGCCGCCATGCTCTATGGCATCCTGGATCCCGGGAAGAAGGAGTTTTCCTTCACCAATGCCGGGCAAATGCCCCCGATGCTGCTTCGGGCAGGCAAGGTAGCCGTGATCAGCTCGCACGGTCCGCGTCTGCCTTTGGGGGCGACGGCCGAAGTCAATTATGCGCGGAAGACCATTGAGCTGGCATCCGGCGACCATCTGCTGCTCTACACGGACGGGGTAAACGAGGCCCGGAACGGAGACCGCCTGCTCTTTGGCGAGGAACGTCTGCAGGTGGCGCTGGCGGAGTCGGCCAGAACACCATCGGCCGCAACGGCCCTGGAGCTGATACAGGAGCGCATCCGTGAGTTCACCGGCGATGAACCGCCGAATGACGACATCACTATGGTACTGGTGCGCGTCAGTTAGTGCATGGTGCTGGTGCGCGTCAGTTAGTACATGGTGCTGGTGCGCGTCAGTTAGTGCATGGTGCTGGTGCGGGTCAGCTGGTTCAGAGATTCCAGCCGATCAGGTTCCAGTACCAGAGCTGCGTCAGGAAGAGTAGAGCCGCAAGGGTTGCAAGCAGATAGTGGATGCGGCCCGGCAGGTTCCAGAGCCGGTACTGCAGTGCGCGTACGCTTCCGTGGATCAGTACGGCCGCCAATGGCAGGCACGCCATGGGGATGAGCAGCACGAACCGGATCATGGTTTTGCTGGATGCCTCAATGTATGTGGTTTGATCCGAGATGGCCATGATCATGAGTACCGGAAAAACCAGCGAGAGCAGGGCAAAGGCTAAGCCGGCCCGGCGATACCACAGTTCCGCACCGCGCAAAGGTTCCGGTTTGCCAAAGAAAACCTGCATCAGATAGCGGAAAAAAAACGCAAAGGGAACGGTAAGTAGGATGGCATAGCAAATTGCCAGCACGATCAAGCGATGCGATATGGTGAGGGGCCCGGGCTCCCGCTCGGCGGCAAACATGGGCAGGTCGCTTAAGAATATATGCGAATAACCTTGTTGCGGATCGCCCTTGAGCACCATTTCCCGACGCCCGTCCACATCGCGGAAAAGTCCCGGTTCGATCTCAATCAATTGGTCGGTTCCGAGCAGCCAATCCATAGTCACCTTGCCAGGCTGGTCGGGCTGTGCCTTCAGCCTGATCAGGTTCATGCCCACCCCGACCAGCTTGTCAAAGGTCGTGAAAGGCCGCCGCATCAGCAGATAATTACCTTCTAGGGCCGCGATTCGCTCATCCCATCCGGGCGCCGGTTCTTCCGGGAAGCGGGTCCGTTCGGCAATCCATTCCGGATAGAGCCGGTCGAGCAGCGCCTGGCGGAAATCTCCCATACCCGGGAAAGCGCCTTCTTCTGAGTTGAACGAGACGAAGATTCCCATGCGTTTTTCGGGCAGCAGCACGAGGTCTGAATGAAAGAGCATGGTGGATCCGCCATGTCCGATAATGCGCTGTCCGTGTGAGTCGATCTGCATGAAACCCAGACCCAGGCCGTTGATGCGAGGGTCCGGAGAGAATGCCGTTGCGAGCATCTCATCAATGGTTTCGGGATGCAGGATACCGGAAGGGGGTGCCGCGGCGCTACCGGTTGCATAAGTCGCTGGGCCGTCGTGCACTGCTGCACCAGATGCATGGGTCTCAGCTGCGCCGGTTTCATCGGCCGCCGCTGTACCTGTTTCACCATGAAGGAAAGCGACCATGTAGGCCGCCATTGCTCCGGCCGATGCGCTCATGCCACCGGCGGCAGCCTGGACCTCGATCCGCTCAAACTGCTGGCTGCGGAATGCTCCGTCATGCCACTTGTAGCCGTTGGACAGGTACGGTTCAAGCCCTTCGGGTACCGGTTGCCGGACGGTGGCATAGGTCATGCCGAGCGGACCGAGTATATGCGCCTCCACATAATCCTCCCATGGAATTCCGCTCACCCGTTCCACGATATAGCCGGCCAGCGTGGTTCCGTAGTTTGAGTAAGCGGCGTATTCCCCGGGCGGCCAAATGCGCGCCGGGATGTTGCGTGCCAGCCAGTTTGCCCGACCGCCACGCGGCATGGCACCGAAAACGCCGAAAAGCCGATCCTCGAAACCGGGCGTATGGGTCATCAGGTGCCTCAAGGTGATCGGCTGCCCGAACCGCTCCGGTATGGAGAAATCAAGGTATTCGTTCACGTCGGCATCCAGATCCAGCTTGCCGGCATCGCGCAGCTGCATGACAGCGGTCCAGGTAAACAGCTTGGTCACCGACCCGATTCGGAACAGGGTCCGCTCCGGATCCACGGGCACACGCCGCCGCACATCGGCCAGGCCGTATCCACCAGAAAAAAACAGGTCGCCGTCTTTAACAATGGCTACCGTGGCCCCGGCGATGTTCAGGCTGTCCATGAACCCGGCCATGATCTCACCGACAATGACCTGCAGGCTGTCGGGATCTGAAAGGGACTGATGGCTATGTGATTGCGTTGTTTTGGCAAGGGTGGATGCGGGTGTGCCGGCAAGAAGGGCTGCAACCAGGAGCACAAGGATGGCAAGGAAGCTTGATTCGGATCGCATGGCAGAAAATAGTAATGGGAATGAAACGATGTAGAATGGTGCACCGGTTGACGCAGCAGTGATATCAATAATACTGCGAGCGGATATTTGTTCAAAGCTGATATGGCGCGAACGGGGGAGTGCTGTTTTGGGATGAGCATGCAACCAGCTTGTCAGGCGCTCTCCTCGCCGTCGTCGTTGTCACCCCAAAAGTCTTCGGGGTCCTCGTCCGGCACTTCCTCGAGCTGTTTTTCCACCAGTTTCTGCTCCTGCAGGACGATCATCACAAACCAGCAGAGCGATGCCCAGAAGAAGCCCATGGTCCAGCCGAAGATCACGTCCGTGGGGTAGTGGACGCCGAGCAGCACCCGGGAGACGCCCACGATCAGGGTGGCCAGGATGGCGATGGTGATGGTGTAGGTGCGGATTCGGGAGCTGGTTTCAAGGCGTGAAAGCAGCGAGCCGAGCGTCAGGTAGACCACCGCCGAAAGCATGGAGTGCCCGCTCGGGAAGCTCGGGGAGGTCTCCACCATGAGGGCGGGCACAATGTCCGGGCGGTCGCGCAGGAAGAAGTCCTTGAGCAGCAGGCTGAGCAAAAGACCGCACGCTGTTGCGATGATGACCAGCGCGGCGGACCGGTAGCTTTGTTTGAGCAGGAGGTAGCCGAAGACGAAGACGATCGTGAGGGTGAGCACCGCCGCGCCGCCAAGCGCGGTGAGGTCGCGAACGGCCTCATCCACCCAGTGTGGGCCGCGCAGGTACTCGGGGTTGTCGGGCTGGCGCGCGATGGAAAGCGCCCAGTTGTCGAATTGCAGGGCCCGGTCCACCACGAAACTGTCGCGGATCTCGATCCCGCCTCGCAGGATGAGCATGACGACGAACAGAACCAGCAGGATCAGGATCTCCTTACGGAACAGTTTGCGGGTTTTTGGGAGCTGGCGGCTGAATTTGTCGAGTATCGGCATAAGTCGAACGGGCTTTTGCGGTTACTCCTGGTTTTTGTAATCCGGCCTTGTCGCAACGGCTGACTGCAGGCAAAGGAGACTCTTGAGCAGTATCCGTAGGTTTTGCGGGTAATGAGCAGTTACTGTCGGTACAGCTCGGCCCTGAAACGCGGCTGGTCATTACGCTCCAGATAGTAGATGAACCGGTCGTTTTCCAGGTCCAGCTCCATCATCCACACATTGGTGGCCGCTACGGGGATCATTTCGGCGGTGACGTCATCGGCCGGGAAGTGCTGCCGGATGTCCGATCCGCGGTGGTCGGCATACCCGCCGTAGCCGTGGGAGTCGTCTTCGCCCAGATCATCCATGGTGCGCACATCGCCGAGGTGGTCGTGGTACAGGTGCAGCCCCTCGCCGCGCATTTCCAGCACCCAGGCCGTGTGCCAGTAGTCGCCGCCGCGGATGAGCTCAATGCGCACCATCCGGTCGTCACATTCGGTGATCTGCGCGCGCAGTTCGGTGCCGACCAGCACAAGGTCCGTGTCATCGGGATATGTTGCCTCACCTATGAACGTTTCGCCGCACAGGGCTATGAGATTGTTTACAAAGGCCTGATGGTCCGATTGCATTTCATCGGCCGGGACCGGCTGGGTTGCGGGCTGCGTCTCGGTTTGCGGGTCGCCGCAGGCGGCCAGTCCCGTGATCAGCACGAGCGAGAAGAGTGAGAGAATGGTTTTATTCATGGCAGGATGTTGTTTTTGGTTGTGTTTAAAGGGTAATAATGGGGATTTGAACGGTCACTTTCAACTGAAATCAGAAAGGTGCCCACGTGCATCAACCCGGAACATGCAGCCGGTACCATTTAGCCAAAAGTATCCAGGTGTATAGAACTGCACGGAACTGATCAGATCTGCACGGAACACGGATGTCACGGGATCAGCCGCCGGGCGCGGACGAACCGGTTGTATTCGTAGCGGTCGAAGTTGGGCGCTTCGGGATCCAGACTGTTGATGCGCACCAGATAGGATGCGTGGATGAACTCACGGCCGCCCAGGTAGATGCCGACGTGCACGATGCGCTCGGGGGTGTCGGAGGTGGCCGCCCTGCCGAAAAAGAGCAGGTCGCCGACTTCCAGGTTGGAAAACCGCGTCCCCGGATCAACGTGCTCACCCATGAGGATCTGCTGGCTGGCATCGCGGCTCAGGTCCATGCCGTTCAGCCAGTAGACCAGCTTGGTGAGCCCGGAACAGTCGAACCCCTTGGCTGAGGTGCCGCCCCACAAATAGGGCACGCCGATGAACATTTTGGCGGTCCGCGCTATGTTTTCGCCGGTCAGTTCACGGGTCTCGCGCCATTGGGCATACCATTGCACGTGATCGGATCGGATGTAACCGGTGCGGCCGTCGGGCAGTCCAACCGAAATCCATTCACCATCCTGTCCGGTATTCCGCAATCGGTTGCCCGCCGAAACGTCGCTCACGGGGAGGGATTGGGTGGATGGTTCCTCGTACACAACCCCGTACAGGTCCGTCACGATCACCTTTTCCGAATCCTGCCAATTCTGGAAACGGAGCGAGTCCATTTGCTGGAGCAGGCCGGCGCTCATCCACCCGAGATAATTGTCGGGCGACTGGACGTAGAACCATCCGCGTTCGCGTTTTAAAATGCGCAGCGGGGTTCCCATGAGCACCTGGGTCACCAGTTCGGAGGTGTAGCGCGGTTCGCTGCGCATCTGTGCCACGCTGACCCGCACAACGCCCCGTGTGTGCTCTCCGAGGCCGGGATGGGGGAGCAGCACGATGTTGTTGCGGATGTCGCTGAAGCCGGCGTCACGCAGGGCCGCATCCACCCGTTTCTTTGCCTCCGGATTGTCCACTTCACCGCTGAGGTGAACCCTGGTGCCGCGGACTTCCCAAGTGACATCGAACACGGCCACGCGGCGGTCGGGGGCAAGCTCCGTTCTCACGGTTTCTACTGCGTTGCGAATGCGCAGGTCTTCCTGCGAGGTTATTGAAAGGGCGCTTGCAGATGAAGCGATCGATGCGCTGACAAAAAGCAGCAGCAATATGATTGACAGTCTTTTGGATGCCATGGAGGATGATTTTGGTCGGGGGGAGTGCGTTCTCAGGGAATATAGTAAAGAATGCTGACAGACAGGATGGGCAGATCCTGCAACTGGCTGGTCACGGGATCTGGTACCGATGTGTATTGTGTCACAATAATTTATGGGGGTTCCTTGCTACTTGAGCAAGAGCATGGGTCGCACGGAGGTGAACTCGCCGAACCGGATCCGGTACAGGTATACTCCGCTGGCGAGGTGGGTTGCGTCGAAGTGGATTTCATGGCTGCCCGGTTCGTACCGATCGTTTACCAGCGTGCCGATTCTCCTGCCGGTGACGTCATACACAGTCAGGGTTACCATGTCACTGGCTGCCATTTCCCACCGGATGGCGGTGCCTGGGTTGAATGGATTCGGGTAGTTCTGATCCAGCCTGTTTTTGAGGGCAACCGCGGGCCAGTCATCTGCGCTGACATCCCTGGTGACGGATATCGATACGGGTATGGCTTTGTTTCCCGCATTGCTGCTTACTGTGACGGAGCCCTGATAATTTCCTTCCGCAAGGCCCTGGGAATCGAACGTAATGGTGATATCACGGTAGCTGCCTGCGGTGATGGTGCCGCTTGGCTGGCTGATGGACCAGCGTGATGGCGTGTCGGTGATGCAAATAATGTCGGATGTCTGTCCGGTTGCTCCCTGGTTGTCCGTGACCGTCAACCGGTAGGTGTAGTTGCCTGCCTGGGAATAGGAGTGGGTCGCATTCATCTGATTGCTGGTCTGGCCGTCCCCGAACTCCCAGAAATACGCGGTTATCTGTCCGTCCGGGTCGTAGGAACCGGCCGCGCTGAAGGTCACGGTCTGGTTGATTTGCGCCGTGGATGGCGTGACCTGTGCTACGGCGACAGGGGGCTGGTTCTGCGTGGTGCCGCCGGCTTTGCCGACAGCGCGGATCAGGAAGGCGCCTTTCGGGAAAAAGGCCTCAAGATTGGCCCAACCTGAGAACATCCATTGGTCAAACAGGTAGGCATAATAGCCGTAATAACTGAATCCGGGTTTCTTGCCTTCGTTGTCATATCCGGCCGGGAACTTTATGTCCGGGTTGAGGGACCCCGCTATCAGTGAAAAAGTCTGTCCTTTTTTGAACGACATTTTCTTGCGGGCGTGGGGTGGAAAGGCGTATTCATACCATTTGCCACCCTCTGACAGGTCGAAAACATGCGTGGTGTCAAAGACGAACGAACCGTCTGCGCCAATGACCAGTATCTCCATGGGATTGGAGTTCTGGGACTCGGTTTTCATGAAAAATCGGATCTTCTCCAGATCGAAATCCTGATCCAGCAGGAAGTCATTTCGCCAGTAAAAGTAGTTGCCGCCGCCAAAGCCCAGGAAACCATCAGCCGTGTGGTTCCCGTCGTCAATGATCAGGACCACTTCATTTGTCGCAGCTACCGATTCCGGAGCTATTTTTGTTACGGCAGATTCCCCACCGCTGGCTGTTACCGTGTAGGTGAGCGGACCGGTACCGGTGTTGGAAATCCGAAGCGGGATGTTTTTGCTCTGTCCGGGGTAGACGGAAACGTTCAGATGGTTATCGGCGATACTTAGTTGACCCGTACCCGAACCTGTTCCGGTAATCACTGCCCGGATCCTGAGGTTATTATCAAGTCCAACGGCATTTAAATCGATCCAACCGTCATTAGTCTTCTGCCAAGCTCCCTTTCCCCGAATGCCCGGCCCTCCGTCAAAGCCCACGGCATACATTTCCGCCGCATTTACAACATAACCGACCCAGTAATCATTACCCTGCTGCAACCTGATCGGTTTGTTAAGCTCGTGTGCATTCCATGTTCCCGGGGTAAACCTGTCTCCAATGTACTCTGAATGGACGAGTTGTCCGGGGGTGTCTGGCGTGCCGCCTTCCCAGATTTTCAGCGTGACATCGTTGCCGCTTGTTTCAAAAAGAAACAGGACGACCGCAGTCAGATCTTGGCCGTAAAGCCCGGCCAGTTCCGCTTCTGTAATCCGAATCGCCACCTCCAAAGGCTCCTTCGGACCCAGCCCAAAAAAATCCGTTCCTCCGTCAAATCGGATAATAGAACCGGGAGACGCATAGCCCCCGGTTACGTAAAAACTTATTGTTTGACCGGTAGTTCCAATATTTGAAATATTCAGTCCGCCAGGTCTGCCGTCGGAAAGAAATGCCGTGATAGCCGTATTGTCGGAAATTTCCGTGCGACCGCTGTTGGCAGAGTAATGGGCTTCCAGGGTGTTGCCGTCAAGTGTCAGGGTGCCACCCGGCCTGTACAGATAGACCTCGTCAGGTGCGTCACGGTTGCCAAATCCTTCGGCCATGGTATTTATACGATAAACCAGCATTCCTTCCCCGGGGAGTGACTGGTCGAATTTTGAGGTAGCGCTCCGATATTCTATGACGTAAAACTCGTAGGGACAAACGGCGGAAGGTATTTTGTAATAGCTGTTTTCATGCAGCGGCTTAAGCTGGTACGATCCGGATTCCGTGATGACGGGAATCTCTTCTATCCACCCGCCGTAAAGATATTTCATCCATGCATTCATGTGAACCGGCGTATCCTGGGAAGTGGACATCAGATCCCAGGGGCCTACGGGTGTGAAACTGTAATCATAGCGGTACAGGTCGGACGCGCCCAGAACATGGAACATTTCATGGGCAATGGTCCCAAGATATACTGGTTCAGAGTTCTGCGCTTCTTCCATTTGAAAGGTGTAGTTCCACACCCTGAGTCCATGAATGGTTACTTCCTGTGTGAACAGCATCCATTGTTGCGGCCATAGCAGATCGGCCCAGCCTTCCGGCGCCCCTCTCACGATGAATGAGATGGCATCCACTAAACCATCATTATTGTTATCCAGATTGATATGCTGAGGTATTTGATTTTCAACATGAGCAATGGCGTTTTTCAACAGCATGTGCTGCCTCTCCGCGACTTCCTGCCGACCTTCGTATCCAATCGGGTTTGTAGCAGATTTAGGGCGGTAGTAGTCTCGAGTCCGGGAGTCCTGATAGGAGACGACGGTTGAACCGGTTGTTGTGGGGTAAAATGTGGTGAAAATCTCAAGTTGTCCGTATGACGCCTCCATGTAATACTCATAGAGAGATATGGCGTCTTTGCCCTTTTTGTTGAACTGATCCTGATAGAATTGGATCGGCCTGTCAAACTCGGGGTCGTCGCTGAACCGGATGAAAATGAGGATGTTATTTAGTACGCTGAACTGCGATTGCTGATATGCTGATTTTGCATGTCCCAATTCCCGGATCTGGATATCCCTGGTCAGCTGTTCAAATTGCTGTCTTTTTTCGAGCATCTTTTCCGGCGGGATGTTCGCACGGCGTGGCAGCCCGTGCGCGATGGGGTCGTCCAGGCCGGCAATCAGGTTTGTGGGTACCAGCGTATTGCCGTCGAGATCGGCATAGACATAGAAGCCGGTTTCGGGATGCTGGATGATGGTGTAGCCGTCGGCGTCGTGAAGCCAGTTGTGGAACTCGTCACCGCTCGCAAAGCAATGGAGGATGGTTCCATCGGGCTGGGTGAGTGTCTGGGAGATATTTCTCAGCGGGGCGCCGGAGACTTCCAGGAAAAAGAAGAGTGCCAGGAAGGTTGCCGTGAGAAGAGGGGCCGTGGTGGTTGGATGTGCGGATTTACCTGAATACATGGGTTGCCTCCAGGTTGTGCTTGTTAGCCGGCATTACGGGCCGAAAGCAGTGAGATGGCAGAGCTTACCAGGTACGTATCAACCCTTTGTCCATCACGCCGTGGTTGATGATGCGTATGGTTGTGGTAAAATCAGCGATAGCCGGTCCTTGCGGCGTTGCAACCGTATCGCGGTTCGTCACGGTGTGGATCCATTCTTCGTGGCTTTCAATGATGAGCTTTTCATCACGGTATGTCATTCGGGCGCTTCCATTTGGATCGATGCCAGCAATCATGAGCTCCCCGTCTTCGAAAGGGAACCCGTAGACACCAAACAGCCGGCTTGAGGCCCCGCCGCCGGCAGCACCCCGGAGGGCGTAGTACCTCCCCAATACAACTTTCAGGGTATCGTCTATTTTAAATGGAACCCTTTGTGAGGCGATGGTCCTTTGTTCCTTGTCAAAAAAATAGGTCGGGGCATCGATCGTGGGTCCGGGCGGGAAGCTGCCCTCGATAATCCTGCCCTCTTTATTCTGGATCAATTCAATGAATACGTAGGCATCATTTCCAAAAGTCCAATGCTCGGGCGAATGCTTGTTCGGACTGCAGCCTGCGAGAAGCAGCACTATAAAAACGCCGCATTTGATGTGATTGTGTATCACTTTATGGACTCCTGTCAGGAGTGCAGGAGTATTAAAATATGCCCGTTGTCGCTGTATTTCCCCGCGTTTTTTGCTATGCATAAAGTTACCAATAATCCGGATTCCATGACAGGGTTTTTGAAAAATAATTTACAGGAATTAACAATTGCCGGTGTGGATATGTTGTCTGAAATCTATGGATTCTTCGAAGCAGATGAGAGTCATCGACAGCTTTTTCGGCTTTAAAAATCAGTGACATTGCCGACAGTACCAGATTCAACATCAATCAAAAAACAAGGGAAACATCATGCCAAAATATGTCATAGAAAGGGAAGTGCCGGGAGTCCATGCCTTGAACGATCGCGACCGCCAGGCGGCGGCCCTGCAGTCGATGCGGGCCCTGCACGAGCTGGGCACGAAAATCCAGTGGATCCATTCCTATATCAGCGAAGACCGCACACATTGCATTTACCTGACGGATGACGAAGAGCTGATATACAAGCACGCCGAAAAAAGCGGGTTCCCGGTCAAGCGAATCTACAAGGTGGATTATCTTCTGGAGCCGGCAACCGCCGAGTGAATGTTGGCTCGGGTGCAGGAAGGATCTGCCAGTTCCCGATTCAGCCACGCCCTTGCCATCTTCCAGTCGCGATAGACCGTGGGTTCGGAGACACCAAGTGATTCGGCCGTTTCTTTCATGTTGAGCCCTCCGAAAAAGCGGCATTCCACAATCCGCACCTGGCGCTCATCCATCTGCTCAAGCTTCTGCAGCGCCTGGTGGATGCTGAGGATATCGTGCACGTTGGCTTCCGTTGCGGCATCGGCTTCGCTGATGGTGACCCGCTTGTTATTGCCGCCGCGTTTCTGTGCCTTCTGCCTCACGGCGTAATCCACAAGAATATTGCGCATGATCCGTGAGGCGATGGCGTAGAAGTGCGTTCGGTTCCGCCAGTTTATCCTGTTGAAATCGAGCAGCTTGAGGTAGGCCTCGTGTACCAGGTCGTGCGTGTTGAGGGTATGGCCGTGGCGTTCTGACTGCAAACGCTGATGTGCCAGCCTCTTCATTTCATCATAGACCAGCGGCACCAGGTGGTCAAGTGCCTGCCTGTCGCCATTGGCGTGGGCATGCAGCAACTGTGTTATCCTTTCGGTTTCCATCGGGCAGTAACTTTTTTTCGCGTCTGTTTCTTGCATTTGCGCGGACACCGGCAAATCGGTCGACGGCGTGATAGTTTATGCCATCCGTTTCGGCTTATGGTATTATCAAGGTTATATAAATAACAAGGTAACCTCAAGTGTTATTATAATTAACATCATAGCCGGGTTTTTTCATGGCAGACCGTGAAACCATCAAAAAGGCATTCGAGCGGAACAGGAAAGCCGTGAAGCTACGACCGCAAATGGGCAAGAGTACGGCTGCAACCAACGTCCGGCTTCGTGACGGCACCACTTGTGAAGTGACGCACAAGCACTGGACTTTCAAAGTGGATATTGGCAAAGGTGAAGGCGGCAATGATGCGGGACCGGGTCCCGGAATACTCGAAAGGGGCGCCCTTGGGAGCTGCCTCGCAATCGGTTATTCCCAGACTGCGGCTGTCATGGATGTGCCGCTGGACAGTGTCGAGGTCACCGTGGAATCTGACATGGATGCCCGTGGCATGCTGGGTATCGATGATCGTCCGCCTGGCTTTCTGGAACTTAATTGCAAGGTCCGCATTGAGAGCCCCGCACCGGTGGAAGAGGTCATGAAAGTAATAGAAGAGACCGAGCGGCGCAGCCCGGTGCTGGATGATTTCCGCCGTCCGATTCCAGTCAGCCGCACGGTGACCATCCACAATGGCAACGAAAAAACTACTGAGCAGGAATCGTTTCAATACGAACAAAAAACCGAATCACAGTCATGAAACCCGAACTGCAAACACGCGTCCAGCGGTACGGCTGGGACAAAGCCGCGCCATACTATGAAGAATCATGGAAGGATCAGCTCAAACCCGCTCAGGACCGGGTCCTGGAGCTGGCCGATCTTCAACCGGGTGAATCGGTGCTTGAGACGGCATGCGGCACCGGACTGGTGACGGAAAGGATTGCCGGGGCCATTGCCCCGGACGGACTCGTCATCGCAACGGATCTGTCGGAAGAAATGACCCGCAAGACGGCAGACCGCCTGCAGAATGTGAACGGGATCGACCGTTCCGTGCTCCGGGCGGACGCTGAAGCGCTTCCGCTGGATGATCACAGTGTCGATGTGGCCATATGTGCACTGGGCATCATGTATTATCCGGATCCGCTCAAAGGCCTGAAGGAGATGCAGCGTGTGCTCAAGCCTGCCGGACGTGCCGCCGTTACCATCTGGGGAGAGCGCAGCAACTGCGGCTGGGCTGAAATCTTCCCTATTGTGGAGAAGAGGGTGGCCTCGGATGTGTGTCCCATGTTCTTCCAGCAGGGAACGGGCAACACCCTCGAAATGACGATGAAAAGGGCCGGATTTACGGAGATCCACACCGAGCGTCGCAAGGCGGAGTTGCACTTCCGTGACGAAGAGACGGTGGTCATGGCTGCTTTTGCAGGAGGACCTGTGGCGCTGGCATACCGGAAATTCGACGAAGAAACCAAAATGGGCGCGCATGAGGAGTACCTGGAATCAATTGCGTCCTACCGCAACGGCAGCGGCTACACCATCCCCGGTGAGTTCGTTTACGCCACGGCGAGAAAGCGTTGAGGATATCGATGCGAGACAAGATATGCGAACCGAATGCCGCAATGCGCAGCCGTTCCGCTGCAATGCGCGCATCCGAGCTGCAGGCAGCGCAACGCAACCGGTCAATGAGCCATGCATGGAAACCGGCAGTTGCAACGACGCTAACTCAGACCGCATCCGGTTTCCGGAAGATTATGAATGCCAGGATAATGAATGTCAGAACTAAAATGAGTACCAGAACCAAAAGGAGCACCATTATGCTACGGACAAAAGCCCGCATTACAACAAATTTTATTACCACTGTCACGGCATTGCTTCTGGTGTGTGCGCCTGCCTTGGCACAGCACGAACACCACATGCATGACGACCTGCCCGTCCGCCCCGACACCCATATCGGCGAAGTGGATTTCGGCGTTGCATGTGATGAATCGGTGCAGTCTGATTTTGACGAAGCCCTGGGCATGATGCACCACATGATGTATGTCGCATCGCGGTCGGCATTCGAGGAGATCATTGACAGCGATCCGGGTTGCGCCATGGCCTACTGGGGGGTGGCCACCACGCTGTTCCAGCCTCTTTGGGGTACGCGTCCGTCAGATGAAGAGCTGCACCGGGGATGGGAGCTGATCAGCAAGGCCATTGAACTGGCCGAATCGCCACGGGAGCAGAAACTGATTGCTTCGACCGCCGACTTTTTCCGCGATCCGGAGACGGCTGATTTTCGCACGCGCATGCAGCGCTGGGCCGATGGCGTGGCAAGGGCCTACAAGGCGTATCCCGATGATGCCAACGTCGCATCGCTCTACGGACTGACGCTGATGTCGGAGGCCCAGTTCCGGGAGGACCGGGATCCGCTTTTCGACGAAGCGGAAGCCGTGCTGCGCCGCGTATTCGAGAAGATCCCGACCCACCCGGGTGCCATCCACTACAGCATCCACGCCACGGATGTTGACGGAAGAGCTGAGAATGCCCTCGACATGGTGGAGATGTATGCTCACATTGCGCCGCACGTTCCGCACGCCCTGCATATGCCATCACACATCTACGTGCGTCTTGGCGACTGGCCTCAGGTCATCGACTGGAACATGCAATCAGCCGACGCCGCCTTGAAATACCCCGTTAACGGCGCCGAATCGCATCATTTCATCCACGCCATCGACTATCTTGTCTATGCCTATCTTCAGCGCGGCGAGGACGACAAGGCTGAAGAGGCGTGGAAGCGTGTGAAGCGCAAGGACCGTCATCAGGGTACGTTCGTAAGCGCTTTCCATTTTGCCGCCATCCCGGCCCGCCTTGCCGTGGAGCGCCGCGATTGGGAACGGGCCGCCTCGCTGGAGCCGCGCTCACTCGATTACCTGCCCTGGGATGCCTCGCCATGGGCCGAAGCGCTCACCTGGTACGCGCGCGGGCTTGGAGCAGTACACACCGGGGACATGTCAGGTGCTGCCCAAGCCGAACAGCGGCTGGGTGAACTGCGCGATGTTGCCCGTGACCGGGGCGACGATAACATGGTGGTGTACATCGAAACCGACCGGCTCGTGCTGGCCGGCAGGATAGCCCTTGCTAACGGGCGTGCCGATCGTGCTGTTGAACTGACCCGCGAAGCAGTGCGACTTGAAACCACAGTGGAGAAGCATCCCGTTACTCCCGGTGCCCTGCAGCCTCCGCGCGAGGCCCTTGGCAATCTCTTCATGGACCTTGGCCGCCATGAGGAGGCGCTGGCTGCCTACGAGGCCTCGAACGAAATCTGGCCCGGTCGCCTGAACACGCTCATGGGAGCTGCCGTGGCCGCCCGCCTCAACGGAAGCGAAGATGCAGCCAGAAGCTTTTTCGCAAAACTCCTTATAAGTGCCGCGGGCGCGGACTTTACACCACTTGGCGCCGTGCACAGTCACGACGGAAACTGACATCCACTACCATAAATAATCACTGCGGCATGCAAACCATGAACTGGTGTCGCAGACCGACAGGTTTCAAAAATAGGGGACCTGTTCGTTTATGTGCTGGTGTATAATCAAAATAATCAATATGTTGCAATAGGTTATGCGGCTATTGAGCATTAGATTGTGCGGCAATTGAGTAAGTATGGTCTGATCTCATAAATGACCATGACGTGCACCACGAACAGTAAACGGGCGGTCTGATTATGGATAATCAAAAAAAATCCCCGGCACTTCTACGGGCTGCGGTGGCGGGATTGGGCGGGGGCGTGATCTGGCTCGTCACCATGTCCCTTCTCTTTGGTCCGGCCCAGATAATCCTCGCGAATCCGGACTTCCAGAGTGAAAAATTCCTCTATGTAGTCACGCAACTGGAGCCCTTGCCAAGGGCCGCGGGCACGTGGTGGATCCTGCCGGCCGGAGTGTTGTTCATTGCAATGATACATGGAATTGCATATCATTTCGTCCGGGATGCCTTTTCAGGCTTGCCGGCATGGAGTAAAGGGGTACGGTTCGGGCTGGTTGCCTGGATGCTTATGGTGCCATGGTTTTTGTTTTACCTGCCCTGGAACGTAATGCACGAACCGGTTCTGCTTGTCATGCTCGAGATGGTCTTGTGGATGGCGGTTATGCTTTCCGTCGGACTTGCCATAAGCGTGATATATGAACGAAAACAATCCGCCGACCTGCTCGCTGATCAGGCATAATCCCCGAGCATCACCTTTCCATTGTATCAATTCTGCTCACAGCACTGGAGGATAGCAATGATCAGCACAAACACATTCTGGAGAACGGTTATATCGGGTTTCATCGCTACATTTGTCATGTCCATGGTGGCGTTTTTGCAAGGCGGATTGGGTCTGCCGGTCGTCGATATCGGCCATATCATTGTCGGCAGCTTCAATGAGGTGCATGTCACCGAACCCTATAATATCTTCTGGGGCAACACCGCCTACTTCATGGGCGGAATCCTGCTCGCACTGTTCTGGGTGGCTTTTCTTGCCGGCCGCATCCCAGGCAACTGGCTCGTGCGCGGACTCATCTATGGCGTTATGATATCGCTGGCCTCAGGCCTTGTCCTCTCGCCGCTGGTATCACTGGCCGCCGGTGACTGGTTCGGCTTCTTTTACCTGGACACCTGGGTGCCCGGTCTGCTGATACTGGCCGGACTTATCATGCACCTGACGTACGGATTGGTGCTCATGCTCTGCCTCAAGGTAGCCGGGGTTCACGGACTCGAGTAGGCCTCGTCGAACCGCTCCATTATCTCGATGAAATCAGGCGGCAGCCGGTCCAGCACCTGGTCCGCAATTTCCTCCGGGATATGCTTGTAATATGCCGCGGCGATGCTCCCCGCAATGCAGGCGATGGTGTCACTGTCGCCCCCGATGGATATGGCCAGCCGGATCGCATCCTCAAAATCCTCACTCTCCATAAAAGCGACGATGGCCTGCGGCACCGATCCCTGGCAAGTGGCGTTGAATTCATAACGTTGCCTGATGCTGTCCAGGGTGAAATCCAGGTCGTAGCCGAACCGGAGCTTCAGGTAATCCCGGATATCATCCTTTTCCGTGCTGATTTTGGCGAGGAAGACCGCTGCGGCCGTTGCCTGGGCGCCCTTGATGCCTTCCGGATGGTTGTGGGTGACCTCCGCCGTGCGCGCGGCCATATCCAGCACTTCCTCCATGGTTTTGCAGGCGAAGCCGACGGAGCTCACACGCATGGCCGATCCGTTGCCGTAGCTGTTGTAGGGTTTGGGATTGCGCTGCTGAAGCCACCGTATGAACATGCCGCCGTAGCCGCGGTTCTTGTGCCGCCGCCCGTATTGCCAGATGACCTCGCCGAAGTCTTTGCTGTTGAGGATGGCGTCGGCAACGGCCACGGTCAGTACGGTGTCGTCGGTGAAATCCGATCCCTCGGTGAACAGCGGAAATGCGGTCGACCGGACGTTGTGCACTTCGTAGATCGAGCCGATCACGTCACCGGCGATGGCTCCGAGTATGGTCGGTTTGTTACTGCTCATAGCCGTTTTCTCTAATTTTTCCGGTTGGATGGGGGTTGTTGCTGGTGTGATAACCCCGATAATGAACTGTGGCCGCTGATGTCGCGGCAACCATTGCGATAATGGATTATGGCAATCTGAAATACAGCTTTGTTCAGCTCCGCGTTTTACAATATAGGATGAATACCAGCCAATATCCGAAAACGCCGGACCGTTTTCTGCGAGCTTCGATTTTGCTTGCGGTTGACTGCCGATATCCACAAATTATCTTATTGAATAAATATTGCTTGGCCAGTTACTTCGGCCACAGGGACATAATGAACATGACAGATGCCGGACCCGGCAGCCGGTGATGGATATCAGCTTTTTGTTTGGATCCCAGGCAATCCGTGCCAGTGCCAGTTACCACGTTTAGAAAGCCCATGAACATATTTTACACACGCAAGTCCATTTCCACGCTCTCCCGCCTCTCCCGCAGTTTTTTATCAGCCACACTGGTCGTTTCCACGCTGCTGCTGCCTCTATTCGCCGCTGGCCAAATCATCACCGATGCCTACCAGCTTGAGGAGGAGGGATATCTGCGCATGCCGAAGCAGACTCCGCACGGAATTGTTGCCACCAGTAACTATGCCACCGAGATATTCCTCATTTTGGATGGACGAAAGCACACGCTGGTTCAGTCGCCCGGTGCGGGCATGCACAATACGCTGTCGCCTGATCGCGGCCTTATCGGCTTCAAGGATATCGACGGGGACGGGCTGCAGGCACCGGCGGTGCTCGATCTGGCTACCGGCGAGACCCGGCTGCTGCACGGGCATGTGTGGTCGGCCGGACAACCATCGTTTTTCGGAGATCGCGGCTACGCCTTCACCATCGGCAACACGCTCATGGTCTACCGCAACGGATCGGATGTGCCGGAGGAGTACGACCTCGGATACTACGCCAACCTGGCGCCCGTCTCGCCCGACGGACGGTATGCCGCTTTCAACAACGAGCGCGACGAGCTGCTGGTCATGGATCTGTCGGACCGGTCAGTGCGGGCGATCAGCAAGCCGGACGTGGCCGTCTTCGGGCCGGAATGGTCCGGTGACAGCCGCAAAGTCGCCTACATGTCCAACGGAGGCGAACTTTTTGTCTATTCGCTGGATACGGGACGCATCCACGAACTCGGCCAGGGCAGCGATCCGTCGTGGCACGAAGACTCCCGCGAGCTGGTCTTCACTCGGTCGGAGATAGAAGGTTTCGAGCTAAAAAAAATGCACATCATGCGCAGCAGTTTCGACGGCAGCCGGCAGGTGACGCTCACTGATCCGGACGGGACCGCCGCGCGCGATGCCAGCGTGGGCCAAAGCGGGGATGTGCTCTATTTCGACGCCATTGACAAGCAGATCATGCGCATCGAAAAAGGCAGCGAGCAGAGGATGCCGATATTTGAACAGGATTTCGGCGATGGCGGAGCTTCTTTTCTGAAATCCGCTCCGGGGGCAGAGGGTCCGGCACCATCGCCCGAGGCCCCGGCCCCGGCCGTATTAGCCCAGGACCTGAACGCCTCGGTCCTGATCACCGACGTGCCGTTCGTCAACCAGGTGTGGGACACGCCCTTTTTCTCCGGCAACAATTACAATTACGCCGCCTGCGCCCCCGCCACGGCCGCCATGGCCCTCGGGTATTTCCGCAAGGTGCCGCCCTGGCCGTCATCGCGCCATCAGGGCATCACCCGCGACTACGCCAACTACGTGGCCTTGGAATACACCGCCTACGGATTCACCTACAACACCGTCAGCCGCGGCGTGCGGGGCGGAATGGGCTACATGTGGAGTTCCCAGTTCGGATCCACCGGAAGTCCGCGATCCACCATGGCGGGGTATATCAACCGGCACGACCTGGAATCGGTGCAGGTGTGGTCGCTTCCGTATGTGGATATGGTCCGTGAGCTTGAGGACGGCAATCCGTACCCGCTCTGTGTGATGCTTACTTCGGCCGGACACCTGATCCTGGCCCTCGGCGTGCAGGAGGGGCGGCGCACCGTCATCGTCCATGATCCCTACGGCAACAAGAACATCGCCTATCCGTCGTATCAGGGCAAGAACGTGGTCTACGACTGGCCGGGCTACAACTATGGCAACCAGAACCTGGTGAGCGTGGCCTGGGCGGTCACAGCCCGCGGCGTTATGCCGGCCGTTGAGTACCACATCCCGCAGGGCGGTCACGATGCCGGTTTCGCCTCGCTCGGCGAAGCGCTGAACTGGGTCAACGCGCAGGAGGAGCTGGAAAACAGCATCCGTTTTGTGATCACCGACGATCTGGACGAGCGCGGCGAGGACCTGTCGGTCTCCTATCAGTTTTCGATGCAGACCCCGCTGTCGATCGTGGCCGCGGACGGCGCCGAGCCGGTGATCACCATCGACCGTCCCTTCGTGATCGGCGCGCCTTATGTGATCGTGGACGGTGACAACGGCCATGACGCGCCCGGCCTGACCATCCACTACACCGCCGACGAACTTCACTACCATGACTTTGACGACGGCGCCGGATCCGTCGAGATGCCGGTGGTCGCCGTGCTCGCCGCTGCGGAGCGCGTGGCCCTGAAGAACCTGAACATTACCCGTGAGGAGGCCGTCGCCGAGGTCCCGGTGGCGGTACAGCTCGGCCTTGGCGCCGAAACCGACGTCGCGCCCGGACACCTGACGCTCGAAAATACGCGCATCGGCACCGAAACGGCGCCCTTCCACGCCGGACTCCATGTAGACGGCATAGCCGGCGCCTCGCAGTTTGAGATCACCGGCAACACTATCCACGCCGCACACAGCGCGCTGCTCTTCAGCCGGCCCGTCTTCAATGCGAAAGTGAGCGGGAACAGCTTTTATGTCTGGGCGGATGCGGCCGGCGCTCATGACAACGGGGACGGCGGTGTGGGTCCGGCCGGAAACGGCGCTGCTCCTTCAGCAGCTCGCACCAGCCCCGGATTTGCCGTTGCATCGCTTAGCGGAAGCGGGCTTGAAGTGCTCGAAAACCGCCTGCTGATCCGCGAATCCGGCGCTGAAAACGTGTCGGTGGACGGTATCCGGCTTGCCGGGCTGAGCGGCCACAACCTGCTCGCCAACAATATGATCAACGTGATCCCCCTCGAGGCGGCATCCGATGGAAGCCGGGCGGCGGGCATTGCGCTGCATGCCGGCGGCGAGGGTCCCGGCGCGGACGATGACGCATCCATCCAACTCTACCACAACACGGTGCGCATCCACAATCTTGCAAGCGCAGCGGTCTCGGCGTCACTTCGCGTGACGGGGGCGGCCGGAGACCGCCAGGTGGACCTGGATGTGCGCAACAACCTCTGGATCAACGAGCATCAGCCGGTGATCAGGAAAACGGCGTTTTCCGGTGGGGGTGGATACGGCATGACACCTGAATATGGCTCTGCGCCATCTGAAACCGGTACGGCCGGGGGCGGCTTTTCAGGTCCCGGTGGAGCAGAAACGGCCGGATTCAACGGCCCTGGCGATGGTTCCGGCTGCGACGAAACCGGTGCCCTGGGACTGTGCCTTGATTCGGACGCCGGCTGGAGCGCCCGCGCCAACAACTGGTTCACGACCGTGGACGCCCCCTCGGGCTGGATCAACGGAGAGTGGGCTGAAGGTGCCGAACAGATGGGCCAGCTGACCGGCGATGACCGTGCCGAAACCGTGCCGGTGCATTTCACCGGGACCACCGAGCTGCTGCTGGATGACGCTTCCCGCGGCGACGTGGCGCTAACAGGCCGCGGCGTGGCCGAGGTGCCGGCCGACATCCTCGGCAACCCGCGCCATCCCGTATTTCCCTACATGGGCGCGCATGAACCCGAACCCACGCTGGCACCCACGCTCATCGGCGATTACCACATCCCCAAAGGTGACCACGACAAGGGATATGACTCGCTGGGCGAAGCGTTTGCCGACCTCAACGCAAACGGGGCGGAGGGCCAGTTCCGGTTCCTCATCCACCAGGATCTTGACGAGACAGGTGCGCAGCTGCACCTGAACAGGGAGGACTTGTCCAGCAGCCTGCGCATGACGCTCAAGCCGGCAGGGGGGCATGTGACGATCCGTGTAGCCCATCCGGTGCTCATCGAAAACACATCCCACGTGACCATTGACGGCGGCGAGGAGCGCGGGCTCACGTTCGCCATGGATGATCCGGAGGCGGTGCAGGCGCTCTGGATTGTCGGCAGCAGCCGGAATGTGACGTTGCGGAACCTGGACATCATCCACGAATCAGGCACGCAGACCGGTACGGTCGGGGTGCAGGTGCGCCGCGACGATGCGGCCACGGCGGTGCCGGAATACATCACGCTCGAGGGCCTGCGCATCGGCAGCCTGGAGCATCCCTTCCGCGACGGTGTGCGACTCTGGGGCACCAACGACCCGATGCTGCGGGTGCGCGCCAGCGTGACGGGCAGCCACATAGTGGCCAGCCACCGGGGCATCGCCACGTTTTTCAACGAGAGCAACACATTCCAGGACAACCTCATTGAAGTTACCGGGCATTTTGCCGATCCGGCGTGGTATGCCGGCATCTACCTGGCGGGGACGCGCAACACGAACGTGCGTGCCAACCAGATCCGGATGCTTGGGATCAATGCATCCTCGGCCCGGTACGCGGCCGGTGTGGTCATCAACCAGAACGAGGGCAACAACATCCTGGCCAACAACATGATCAGCGCGGTCGATGATTTTGAGAATCGGGGTGGCAGCGCGAATAACCGGGTGTACGGCATCGCGATCCACCGTGAAGGGCAGGGCGAACGGTACAATTTCCTGCACAACACGATCTATCTCGGGGAGACCGGCCAGACCGGTGTTACGGCGGCGATCGGATGGGAAGAGGTGACGCCGGACGAGGAACCGGCCCGCTATTTCATCATCAACAACCTGCTGACCAACCGTCATGACCGTGCGAACGCCTATGGCTGGCGCTGGCACGTCGGCACCCTGAGCAATGTCCACAGCAACAATGTGGATGTGGCCGGACAGGCTTCGGTGGGCTGGTATGAGGGCGAAGGCGCGTCGCAGATGGAACGCTGGTGCGAACTGTCCGGCGTAGACCACAACTCGCGGGCGGTGCGGGTGCATTACCGGTCCGACCGCGACCTGCGGCTGGCGGAGGAGTCCGAGGGCGACAACCGGCTTGCGGGCACCTACATGGCGTCGGTGAGCACGGATATCTTTGGTAACCCGAGAAACCCCGATGCACCGTACAAGGGGGCGTGGGAATCGCTGGAGGCCGTTCTGACAAGTGCCGGTGAGGATCTCGACTTGGCCGATATCCCGGATGTCTTCAAACTGCAGCAAAATTATCCCAACCCGTTCAACTCACAGACCAGCATCCGGTTCGACCTGCCGGTCGACAGCGAAGTGCGGCTGGAGGTGTACAATGTGGTCGGGCAGCGGATTGCCACGCTGGTGGATGGTCCCCAGCCGGCCGGATCGCATGCCGTTTCGTTTGACGCAACCCGGCTGGCCAGCGGCGTCTATGTCTACCGTATCCAGGCCGGGTCGTATGTAAAAACGCACAAAATGACCCTGGTCAAGTGATGAATCAGCGCACGGAGACGGGCACGGCGACGGAGGTGCGCTCCCATGAGATAGTCAGCTGCACATCGGCGTCGCCCTCATCCTCCAGAAATCGGATGGAGAAGCCCTCCACGAGCTCATCGGTGGCGGTGACCGGAACGTCAACGCGCGCAGCGTCATATTCGTCATTGTATCCGCGTACTCCCCACTGTCTCAGCTGGCGGTTCAGGATGACGGTCCATGCGGATTCCCCGGGGATGGTGAAGATGGTATAGAGACCGGCCGGCACGTGTTGCCCGCCGAAATCGACATCCGACTGGAAGAATATTTCGGTACCCTCGTTGGCGCCGGTCCGCCAGACCTGACCGAAAGGCACCAGCTCCCCGAAGATGGTGCGTCCGCGCGCCCAAGGCTGTCCGTAGACCACTTTCAGGTAGGTGTCGCCGACCATGGTGCGTTCGATGACGACCGGGCTGAGCCGGTGCTGCGGCTCCTGGTAGCCGTCCTGCGCGGCGGCCGGACGCACAAGCAGCGCGGACGCAAGGATCACAAGGGGCAGGGTGGCAAGGAACAACCTGGAAATTCTGCCAGAGGGACTGGTTGAATGAGCGTATTTCATAGCGGTCAGGGTTCTGTTATTGTTGGATATGGACAGGCCGGAATGTACATCCGAATTGCTCACAAAACAACCGCGGGGAAAAAAGCATTCAAATGGTGCGAAGAGAGCA
Source organism: Balneolales bacterium (assembly GCA_007132975.1). Lineage (GTDB taxonomy): Bacteria > Bacteroidota > Rhodothermia > Balneolales > Natronogracilivirgulaceae > SKNL01. The sequence goes on along the minus strand of SLNO01000039.1, from coordinate 807 downwards.
CAGATTAGCACACAGTATGCATCGCATATGTTATAGAAATTTATTATTATACAACGTTGGATGTAAAAGGCGGGGCAAGCCGTTTGACCCTGCGTTGTGCAGCGGTTCCGTCATCAGGGAACCGGGATCCCGGAGGGACGAAAGACTTTTTCATGGACGATCATATTCAGGTTGTAATCGGAGGACCATATGCTTTTCAGATGCGCTCTGCAGGCCGTTATCATGGCCTTTTTCGTTTTAACTGCCATAACCTCGCCCTCTCTGGCGCAACATCAGGACTGGATCAACTACACTACCAGCAGCTGGGCCCTTTCCCTGGCTAATGACGGCGATAATATTTGGATCGGGTCGCGCGGCGGCATCACCGTGAAGAACACCGTCACCGGAAACCGCACATTCTACAATGCCGCCAATTCGCCACTGCCGGTGAATCGCGTCAATACCCTCAGCCGGGGCGCTGATGGCACCATGTGGGTGGGCACCGGAGGCGGTGGGTTACTGCGAATCTCAGATGGGGAGTGGACGCTGTTTCACGAGGACAACTCCGGGCTGCCATCCAACACTGTGTACACAATACTGGATCTCGGGGACGGTGAAGTCTGGATCGGCACGCACGATGGCCTGGCGCACATGAATGGAGAGGAATGGACGGTCTACCACAGGTTGAATTCGCCCTTGCCGGAAAGCGTCGTGCGAGACATCACTTCAGGTCCCGATGGCGCGCTCTGGATCAGCGTGGATACCGGTCTTCGCGGCGCACTGGTGCGACTGGATGGCGAAGAGTGGACCGTCTACCAGTCAGACAAC
>SLNO01000047.1 GCA_007132975.1 Balneolales bacterium | reverse complement strand
TCAAAATTGGTTTGATACTCTCCGGCGTCACTCGAATCCCAGTTGTTGAAGAGGCCGAAATAAAGATCTTTCCAGATGGTATTGCCGGGATTGCTAATGCGATAGGTCAGGAAAACTGATTTATCGAGATCAAAGCGATTTATGGAAAGGGTTTCCAGCTCCACCCGCAGATTATTTGGTTCGGGATGATTTTCTGTCGTGAAAACAGCCTGTCCCCAAAGTGCGTTGCGAATGTCAGGATGCGGCTGGATGCGCATGTTCTTTTCGGGGAGAAAGTGTCGTGTAATGCCGGTACTGTCCCGGACCTGGTTCATAATGACCCGCTGACCGTTGATGACCCCGGATATCATGAACCCTGCTTCAGCGAGCATATTTTCGTAATTGGCTGGAATGAATCCCGAACCCACACGTTGCTCGTCGGGATACATGAAGCCGATGGTGCCGTCAGATGGGATGGAGATCTGGATGCGGCTGTTATCATGCACACCGTACAGCAATTCTTCATATTCTATGATGAAAAAGTCGTCGGAGTCACGGGAATCGCCATCTATGGAAAAGGAAACCCGGAATCGGGGTATCGTATCCAGCCTGAACTCTTGCAGGATGGAAACGGGAAATGCAATCGTGAAGTTTTCACCGGGCCGAAGAGCACTAAGGGAGGTGTATTCCTGCAGTACCGGTGTTCCTTGTTGCAGCGATTTCACCCGGAAGCGGATTTCGGGGGATGTGCTGCCGAAGTGGATCCCTTCGACATAAAGTGTCCCGGACTCTCCGATATTGATCTTTTGGTTTTCATCCTTTTTGAAATCAAATCCCGTAAAGCGGATAACGGGGACATCTGCCGTCAGGGCGGCCCAAGCGTCAACAACACCGCTTCCAAGTTTATCGGTATATCTTGGATCGGTATTGGCTTCATAGATGGAACGGGCGGTGCTGCGAATCTGGCTGGCAATTTGTTGAGGCGGCCAGTCAGGGTTCTCCGCCCTGATCAGTGCCGCGAGTCCGCTAACGATGGGAGTGGAAAAAGAGGTGCCGCTGGATGCTGCATATATGGGTGTCCATGTTTCTGCTGCATCGTCATATTCAAATGATGTACCGAGGACGCTCTGGCCCACTGCCAAGACATCCAGTTTGAAGCTGTAATTTGAAAAAGGGGCTGCCGTGTCATCAAATTGCCGGGTTACCGCACCGACGGAGAGCACATCATCAAAAAGGGCGGGGTATGTATTATTTGTTTCAGAACCTTCGTTGCCTATGGCAGCGACAACCAGAGACCCGGACTCCGTGGCAAATGCAATGGCATCCCTGCCAAAATTTGACCTGCCTGAGCCGACAATGCTGCAGTTGATGACATCGGCACCGTTGATTGCTGCGTAAAGTATGGCATGATACGCAAATGCCAGGGTGTTGGGATACTGTTTTGTACCCCCTGCTTTGATCGGCATGAAGCGGCTGTTGAATCCGACGCCCGCCATACCGAGCGCATTGTCGGTGACGGCTGCGGCCACTCCGGCTACACGTGTTCCATGAGTGCTGTAGTTTCCCACGGGATTCGCATTTTGCACCGGATCGTCACCTCTGAAAATGTCTCCTGATTCCCAGAAATTCCATCCAATAGTATCGTTTTCAATCTCAAATTCGTCGAAGAATTCATTCGCCCTCCCGGGCTCTGGATTATTCCACAGGTTGTCCCTGAGATCCGGGTGATCGTAGTACACGCCGGTATCAATAATGGCAATTACAACATCCGGCGAACCGGTTTGCACAGCCCATGCCCTGAATAAATCGTGGTAGTCAAAAAAGTTGTGATTATCGTTACCGATGAACGGGTCATTTGGAACAAACTCTTGATTAGTTCCAATGTCTGCCGTCTTGTGGACATAGTGGGGTTCCGCATAAATCACTCCGCTAAGGTTTTCCAGTTCGGCGGACAGGGACACCGGGTCAGTTCCGGAACCAATCGTTATGCTGAATGTGTGTTGCAGGCCGTGAGCTATCTCCAGGGTCTTCTCTGAAATTGTAGCGTTGGCAGTTTTCCTATTTTTCAGTTTTTGGAGGGTGGTATGGCCAAAAACCGGAGTCGCGGAAATAAACTCATGCGCACTTAAATAGCTAATGACCTCAGGGGGGAGGTTTGAGGTGACCGGCAAATCGTCTGCGTTCATCAATGATTTATGGAACCCGGTTTCCGGTTCAACCTTAATGATCAATCTTCCTGGCAGATAGTCGCGGACGGGGGTTTGTCCATTGATATACCCCGGGAGTCCGGCAGCAAGCAATAGCAGTGAAATCAGATATGGGAAAACGCGAATAATCATTCAAAAAACAAACACTGAAAAGGTTTCGGGGAATTGGGTGCCACGTGGTGCCAGATGTGTTCAGTATATGAAAGCGACGTATTTTAAACTGATATTTAATGAATAAAATTGCTCTTTTGGTATCACTTCGGTAACATGGGATAGTGAATAACAGTAACACATGTAACAGCTGCACGTATGCAGGAATAACCGCACTGCAGGCCGCCGCTACTTTTTGATGATAGAACGAGAAATTGCAATCCTGATAAAACTGTTTGTCATCATATTATTACTTTTTCTGCCTACAAAAGGAATAGCTTGCATCACATTTCAAGGTAGTGTAACCGGACAACAAACGTGCATTGATACTGTCGTGCCAACATCAGGGGCATCTGCTTATTCTGAGACGATCGAGTTAAAAAGCAGATCAATGGCGCGCATATATTCAGCGGTTTTCACCACGGTACCGATAGGTTTGTCACGTTTTGCTTCCAATGGTTGGAAACTGTCGGACCAAAGCGTCACATCCATGATATTGATTGCATCAGGTGCCATTATGGGTCCTTCCGCCGGGAGTATTTATGCGGACGACTGGGGCATCATTCGGAATGGGGTCATCACCCGGTCCCTGAGCACATCCCTGGTTGTGGCGGGGTCCATTTTAAGAGAAAACCATGCTGATGACAACCATCTGCTCAGCATTGGCAGGGTATTGCAGCTAACAGGTTTGGTTTTTTTCGCAGGCAGCACCCTTTACGACACCATTGTCGTGTCGGCTCATTCCGTGGATTACCACAATGCAAACGTCAGAATAGGGGTCGGGGCGTCAACTATTGGACCAGTTTTCAATCAATTTACTGTCTACCCTGATTTTCGGATTAATCTGTTTTTCTGACATAGACCGCTCATTCAGGACAAAGGCCCCCTTTTTTGTACGTTTGACGATTCCTGTGCGTTACTTGGATGAACCGCAAGTATTTTGATTTTAAATAGAATACAATATGAAATGTCCATGACCGGGCATCTCCCGGTCACACAGGAGTATGATTAAAACGTCATGGGCATTCTATGTGACCTTATAAATCCAACATTTTAAACACATGAAAGTGCCATCAATGGTCACGGCCACTCTGCTGGCAGCATCACTGTTTTTATCACATTCGATGGCAGGATGTGCTGCCCAGCGTGAAACCGCCGAACCGATAAGAACTACAGATCTTCCTGTTTTTGAAAGCGATGAAGAAAAGGATCAGCTGGAGTTCTCGGTTCTGTTTTTGTTATCGGAAGATGGCACTGTGGAAGACCTGCAGCTCATCAGTTCAAGTGGAGACGCCCGCTGGGACAGTGCCGCCGTCGACTCCATGAAAAACTGGCAGTTTCCACCGCCAGGCGATCCGGAAGAAAAATTGGTCAGAAGGACTGTGAAGGTCGAGATCATACCCTCTGAAACACTGCATATTGGCGAGTTGGTTTTTCAAGAGAAAAATGATGCCGACCTGATTTACTCGAGACTGAGAGCAGGCGCGAGTTTTGAGAGGATGGTCCGGGAAACTCAACAAGGCAACACCTTAGCCCTGGAAGGACGTATAAGAAAGGAAGTAGACACATCGGAATATCCGATTGAAATTTCAAAACTTCTTGCTCAGCTGGAGGAGGGACGGTTTTCAAAACCCGTCCAAGTCAATGACAAATTTATTATATTTAAAAAATACGGCGTTTTCAGATCCGACACGTGACTGATTAACGATGAAACTCTGTTGATATGACCGGCTGCAGGAACAACGGGTGGTAGTGAGTGTCCCTTTACAGTGCAATTCCAATTATTGAATTTCCGGAACTGCGATAGCCTGACAAGTGAAAATGAAAAATGCTGAAACACTCTTTACATCCGTCAGTCACATTTTTAAATTAACCGTTTACTTACTAATCATAACACCGATTTAATATGACCAATCCAAAGATTCTATCTCTCGTTTTAGTACTTGCCTTATTTTCATTCGCTGCATGTTCCGAACAGGAAAGCAGCCCGCGTAGTGATCGTGGCGATACCTCAGGGGAACAGTTGCTGCCAGATCCAGGTGTGGTTTCATTTACATTCAGAAATCAGTTTGATGAGGATGTTCCCGGAACATTGGACTTCATCAGGGAAGTTGGCATAACCAACATTGAATTCTCCAACTTGTTCGGAAAAACCGCAGAGGAGATGCGTGCACTGCTTGACGAGCGTGGCATGGTATGCACTTCATTCGGTGCCAACTACCAGGCGTTTTCAGAAAATCTCGAACAGGTGATCCATGACGCCACAACTCTCGGCGCACGTCACGTGCGGCTGGCATGGTTTCCCCATGAGGCACCATTCGATCTTGATGATGCACGGCGCGCTGTAACCTTCTTCAATGATATTGGACGCCAATTGGCAGAGCACGACCTTGCGTTTTCCTATCACAACCATGGATACGAATTCGTGGAGCACGGAGATGGAACGCTGTTTGACTATATCGTTCAAAACACCGATCCGGAATATGTCAATTTCCAAATGGATGTATTTTGGGTTGTATGGCCGGGACATGATCCCGTTGAGCTGTTGCAACGCTACCCGGATCGGTTTCGGCTCATGCATCTCAAGGATATGCTTGAAGGAGTTACAGGCGACCTGACTGGAAGGACCCCCGATCGCAATGTGTATATGGTTCCGCTTGGTGACGGGCAGGTTGATTTCCATGCAATACTGGTAGCCGCTCAGAATACCAGTATTGAGTACTTTTACATTGAGGATGAGATTGAGGATGTAATGAACTCGGTACCCCAGGGCTTCCAGCACATCACCAGTCTCAGGCACTGATTCAGTGTGTATTGGACGTTGCTGACTCGTTATAAAGTGCCTGGATTCTGATATAGAACCGGACTTCTTGACGGATCTACGGTACCGCCCCCTTCAGCCCTCAGCCGGTACATCTGCTCCACATCAGCAAGTGTATCGGTGTCTGAGGGGGACAAGTCCCAACGAATGGCCCTGAAACGTGGCAGCCGCAGTGTGTAGCCCGCCTTGGTGCGCCGGTTAACCTGTATATCGTCAAACTCCACCTCCACCACAATACCCGGGCGAAGCGAAAGTGTAGGGCCGAACCGCTCCACAGCCAGCTCCTTGATCCGTCGGTTCAGCTTTTTCAGCTCCTCGTCGGTGTACCCGCCGTAGGCCTTCCCGATGGGGATGAACTGCTCCTCGTAGCGGTCGTCCTCATCCACCCGGATTCCCAATGTGAAATCGGAATAGGTGCCGCCTCGGCGTCCGCTGCCCGCATGGGCATACATGATTACCGTATCCAGCGATCCGGCGGGTTGCTTGACTTTGAGCCATGATTTGTTGCGTTGCCCGAATTCGTAGATACTGTCGCGACGCTTGAGCATGAGCCCTTCGTTGCCGTGTTTCAGGGCCTGTGCAAAAAGCCGATCAATATCCGACTCTGAAGCAATCGCATGCTGCCTCGAAAAGGGGAGGCCGGTCTGCTTGCAAAACTCCTCGAGCCGTTTGCGCCGGAGGTGCAGCGGCAGGTCGATGACCTCCTCGCCGTTCAGGAACAGCATATCGTAGGCAATGAAACGGACCGGATGCTCTGCCAGCAGCTTTTTCCCGGGTTTCTTGACGCCCATCCGTTTTTGAAGCCGTTGAAACGGTTGGATGTGCCCGTCCTCCAGCACGCACAGTTCTCCGTCGAGCACCACTTCACCCGGGCTGGATTGCAGGGCGTCTGGTTCCCTGATCTCCGATTGCCCTGACGGCAACCTGTCTGGCACATGGTCCCCCGTAAAAGCCGCGTTGTTTATAGCATCACGCAGCTGAACGGCAACATCCGGAAAGGTCCCGGTCACATCGTTCAGATCACGGGAGTAGAGTCGCACCAAAATCGGGGCTGAACCCTGATCCGAAATCTGTCCACAATGCGGATGCGGCCTTGGACTTGAAACAGTAGCTGTGTGCGGATGTGAACCAGAGGCTGTATCTGACTGCAGATGCGGCCGGCGACCCGCAACCTGCCCTGAATCCGGTCCCGGTCCATCACCCGAGGCCAGCCCGACGTGCACCTGGGCGCGCATCCCGTCGAATTTCTCTTCTGCGACATAGGCCTGCGGATCACCTACATTACCGGCCTCAGCCGGCGATGCCAGCATGAAGGCGACGGGCTGGAACATGCGGAACCGGGCAGATTTCAACTTACCGCTGCGGGCGAGTAACGCAGTCTTGCCGATTTCGCCGGTAAGCATGTGAACACGCCGCACCTGCTCCGGATCGGCACCGCAGGCCCGGGCAATGGCCGGCAGGATGCTGCGCACCTCAAACCCGATGCGCAGTGAACCCTGCCCGAGCATGCGTATCATGAAGCGGATCTCCCTGGGGGTCATCTGCTCCCAGATACCGGCAAGGATCTGCTGCTTCTGCTCGCGGCCGGTTGCCGCCGCAAGCTGCTCAAATCCATTCGCCACATCATCCAGCCCGAGCCAGGCCGGATTCCTTCGCGCAGCCGCCTCCGGCAGGTTCCGCATCAGTTTTTCGATCGCTTCGGAGGCGCTGCCGGTAGCGGTGCGACACGGACGGAACACCACGTCGTAGTCGACACCGCAAAACTCCGCAGCCGTCAGGGCAACGGTGCGGTGTCCGACAGACGCTCGCTTCCCAGACAGCGTCGAAAAGGCACCCTCTGCAGTGAACTGCACGGCCAGCGAGAGGTCGCGATCATCCTCCAGAGCCTTCAGATACTCCGCAAAAAGGGAGATTTTCCGGTTGGATGAGCGTGTTTGCATTATCTCGGCCAGCACCCCGCACAGCCGGGCGAAACCGGAAGCAGGGGGAATGGATGGGCTGGATGTGCTTGGCGTATTGGCGGATGTGGCCGTCTGCCCCTCGGATTTTCTATTTCCTGTTTTATCAGTCATGATTACGCTCCTCTTCAAGACTGCTGCACGAAAAACCTTCCTTCTGCAGATAGTGAAGCGCCACGGTGGGATCGGGGCTGTGCGTCAGCCAGGTATGCCGGGGTCTGAGTGTGCGGCACACATCCAACAGTTCAAAAAAATCGAGATGGTCGGATAGGGGGATCAACGTATCAGCCAGCAGCTGCGATGCCCGCGCTTCCAGCGAGGCCCATCCCGAGACATATGCTATCCTTTTTTTCCGGATGTTCCCGATCATGGGGGTTTCGAGGGAGGAAGCAGGCGTGACGAGCACCTTGCCAGCCAGGGTTTGGCGATCGTATGCCTCCCAGCGGCCCAGGTCCACCCCGAACTGTTCGTATACCCGGCACAGCTTCTCGCCGCCGCCGTGGATCTGTACGGTCACGGGCGGGTCAGAGGATGCCAGGGCGTGCATCACCACCTGCGCCTTGCCGAGATTGTAGCAGAGTAGTACGGGTATGGCGTCATCACGGAGCGCATCCGCCACAAATTCCCGGATCTGGCTGAAAAGCAGACTGTGCGGCTCCCATTTGTATATAGGCAGTGCGAAGGTCGCTTCAATGATCAGATAATCGACCGGACGATCCGGCAAACGGAACCCCTCGGAGGCCGGTGAGGGTGGTGTGCGGCAGTCACCGGTGTAGAGGAGCGACCCGTCTTCGGATTCCACAAAAACCATGGCCGAGCCGAGAATGTGTCCGGCGGGATAGAGGGTCACGGCCGTTCGGCGCGGGCCCGGCAGGGAGAGGCGCTCTCCGAAAGGTAGCTCTTGGATGGGGCCGGAGTGGCCCCGGGCGCGCATGAGGGCAGCAGTGGCAGGCGAAGCGAAAACAGGTCGGCGCCGGTCACGCGGCACATGGTCGGCATGGGCGTGGGTGATAAAGGTCGGCGCGTCCGGTCCGGATCCATCGAGAATCACATTGGAGTCCGGAAGATAAATTCCGTGATATCCCAGATTTTCAATCCGCATATTGCAAGTTCAGCTTGAGGGAATGGCGTGAAGCATCAGCCAGCCAGCGTTTTGTATCGTATCGGGTACGTTATAAACGGAGCGGCCTTGAAACCCGGCATCGTTTCTCGTCTGGTGGAGGACCATAGCGTGCAGGATCAGGGTGTGGATGACCAGGGTGTGAATAACCAGGGTGTGGATGACCAAAGTGGCCGTTCTTCATGCCCCGGATTGCACCAGTCGGTAGAGCAACAGCACCACTACCAACGCAATCACCAGTAAAAAAAGTCCGAGTTGCCGCAGAAATCGCTGGATGGGATTGGGTTTTTCAGGAATAACTGTGCGTAGCCAGTCCCAGTGGTTCAAGTATTTCACCAGTTTGTAACTCATCGCGATAAGTCCCAGGCCAAACAGCATATCGGCGCCTGACCTGAGAAAAAAAGCGGCAATGAAGGAAATTGTTCCCAGAAAAAAAAGTGAGTAGGCGGTCGTTACGAAGATGCTCGGACGGGCTTCCTGCTGACAGAGTCTGACAAGGTAGTTGTAAAACGGAGCAGGATAAAAAAGCCAGATGAGACCCTGGATCAGCAGGAGGAGTCCCAGTATGTTATAAAAAATGAAAAGCCAGCTGTACGAAAGTTCTTCCATCAATCGGTCCGGTTGATGCGTGAAATACTATTAAGGATATGCGTCCGGGCAATGGCCCCGACTGCAGGAAAATAGAAAATCCTGGGTTCGGGAACATGCGCTTTTTTGGTTATGGCGTATGAGGCCGTTCCGGCGCTGCGCAGCCAGCATTTTGGTTTAAAAAATGGTATATAATGCGCTTGAAGTAAAATCAGAATTTCACGTTGACAGTTTCATGGCAGCAGCAAACAATACCTTTCACGTCCCCGGCTGGGCGCACGGTGTCACCTGGTACCAGATCATGCCTGAGCGTTTCCGCAACGGCGATCCCAATAACACCCCCAGGGCAGCCGATCAGAAATACGCCTGGCCGCACGACCACACCTCGCCTCTGGAGCTCCATCCCTGGGGGGCGGACTGGTACCGTCTGCAGCCATGGGAGAAGCAGAACGGCCGGGACATATGGCACAACATCCATCGCCGGCGCTACGGCGGCGATCTGCTTGGCATCATTGACCAGCTCGACTATCTGCAGGACCTGGGCATCGGTGCGCTATACCTCAACCCGGTCTTCGAGGCGCCGTCCCATCACAAATACGACGCCACGGGATATCATCACGTGGACCCCGCTTTCGGACCTGATCCCGAAGGTGACCGCCGCATCATAGCCGCGGAAACGCCGCACGATACATCCACCTGGAACTGGACCTCGGCCGACGAGCTCCTGCTGCAGCTCATCGAAGAGGTGCATCGCAGGAAGATGTACATCATCCTTGATGGAGTGTTCAACCACGTGGGACTTGCCAGCTGGGTATACCAGGATCTTCTCAAGAACCAGAAGGAGTCGGCATTCCGTGACTGGATGGCCGTAGAGTCGTGGGCTGTGGATGAGGGCACGGCCGCATCCACCCGGCTTACCGGCCTGCAGGAAGAACTGCACCGCCGTTACGGGAAGGATTCGCCTTTCCGTAACGGTTTCGGGGTGCGTTCGTGGGAGGGTTTCCTTGAGCTTCCAGAGTGGCGGCAGGACCGGCGCGGCCTGGTGGAGGGCCCCCGGCAGTACATCTTCGACATCACCCGGCGCTGGATGGATCCTTACGGTACCGGCGATACGTTCAGCGGCGTCGACGGCTGGCGGCTGGATGTCGCCTTCTGTGTGAAGCATCCGTTCTGGAAGACCTGGCGCAAGCATGTGCGATCGATCAATCCGGAGGCCTATCTGGTGGCGGAGGTCATCGACAGCATCCCGAAAACGCAGCCCTATGTGAAAGGGGATGAGTTCGACGCCGTCATGAACTACAACTTCCAGTTTGCCTGCAACGAGTTTTTTCTGTGGGAGGATGGGGGGATCAATGCCACGGAGTTTGCCGGCAAGCTGGAGGAGCTGCTGACCGAATTTCCCGCACCCGTACCGCATGTGATGCAGAACCTGCTGGGCTCGCATGATACCGACCGGCTGGCCTCGCGCGTGGTGAACCGGCGGTTTGGTGGCGGGATGAAATGGTGGGAGTATTACCAGCGCTCCAGGGCGGATAACGTGGATTTCCAGACCCGAAAGCCCGATTCTGACGAGCGAGTCATACAGCGTCTGATGGTGATGCTGCAGTTCACGTTCCCCGGGGCGCCCATGGTCTATTACGGGGATGAGGCCGGCATGTGGGGCGCCAATGACCCGTGCTGCCGCAAGCCCATGATCTGGCCGGATATCGAATACGAAGATGAAGCGGTGCTGCCGGATGGCAATCCGCGGCCGAAACCGGATACTGTCAAGTTTGACGAGGAACTGCATCGGTTCTACCGGACCCTGATCCGGCTGCGCAAAGACCGTCCGGCGCTGCGCCATGGAAATTATGCCACGCTTCACACCGATGACGCCAAGGGCTTGCTTGTATTTCGTCGCGAGCTGGAAGATGACCGCGTGCTGGTTGCCATCAACAACGGATTGCGTGCCGTGTCATGGACCATCGATGTTCAGAGCAGCCATCCGCAAGTACTGTTTGGGGTCCAGGTCGATGAAGGGTCGATCCTGCGTCGTGCCGGAGAGGGGAAGGGCACAGAAATCACTCTTCCACCCATGTCCGGCGCCATCATTGGTGAAGGTTGAGATGCCGCATCCCGTTTGGTGAAAATCGCTGCATTGAAACAGCCCGACCCAGGGTTCCTGGCATGCACGATGACCTGATGCGTCTGCGGATCAAGAGGAAGCTGAGAGACCAACTGGCAAACCGGCTTAAAGTGCATTATCTGATGAACAGATAGCTGATGTATCCGGCGTACAAGAGTAAAAGCAAGACTCCCTCCAATCGACCGATTTTGTAACCGGTACGCACGACAGGCACCATCAGAACGGCAAAAATCGTCATGATGACCAGGTCGTCCAGCATGATATCCGTCAGGTGGACGGCTCGAACGGCCCCGGTAACTCCGAGGACAAACAGAATGTTCAGGATGTTGGAGCCTATCAGGGCTCCGAGGATCAGCTCGCCCTGCCGGCGGATTGCGGCCACGACGGCCGCGGCCAACTCTGGCAGACTTGTTCCGATGGCGACGATGGTCAGGCCGATAATCCCTTCCGGAACCTCAAAGATCCGGGCAATTCCAACCGCACCTTTTATCATCAGATTCGCTCCAAGAATGAGTATGCCAACACCTGCCAGGGTTGCCAGCAGAACGACAGGCACACTTCTTGTGCGGTAGGCCAGATCCTCTTCGGAAATGTGTGGCCTTATGTTCATGCGTATGGTGATCACCATGTAAAAAAACAGACCGACAAGGAGCAGAATCCCGTCAAGGCGCGTCAGTATTCCGTTCCAGAGCAGCAGTGTCATGAATGCGGAAACGGCTATCATTACCGGAATGTCCCGCGTGAGAAGCTCTTTTGCAGCGAGAATGGGTCGGAACAGCACGGCCAGCCCGAGAATGAGCGCAAGGTTGCTGATATTGGATCCGATGATATTTCCGACGGCTATTTCGCCGCTCCCTATCAGGGCGGCTTCGATACTGACCACCAGTTCCGGGCTGCTGGTGCCCAGGCCGATAACGATCAGACCGATAAGCATCGGCCTTACGCGGAATTTATGGGACAGGGCCACACTGCCTCTGACCAGCATTTCAGCGCCTGTGTACAGGAGCAGTATCCCACCAACTGTAAGGAAAAACTCGGTGACCATCACGTGCGTGGTTTATACCTGTAAAGTATGAAAAAATAGCTGGAACATAATTCAATCCGGCAGTCAGGAGTATCGGGTGAGGCAAGTGATCAGAACTGTGAAACAGCTGGATTTGTTAGGAAAACAAGTCAAGGTACAATATTTTTGAGACATGAATCACATAGTTACACATCTAATCCGAGTTCAGGGCCAGGTCCAGGGTGTTGGATTCCGGCAGTTCATTCACTCTATTGCCATGGAGCGCTCCGTGACAGGATGGATCCGGAATACCAGCGACGGATCGGTGGAGGCGATGCTTCAAGGGCGCCCTGCGGATGTCGGTTCAGTGGAAGCCGCATGCCGTAAGGGTCCGGCACTTTCGCGCGTTGACAAAATCGACTGTTATCCGGTTGACCCGGACATTCGTTATGACACCTTTGAAGTGCGTCACGGGTAGAAGCCATGCGACTGTTTACTGCTATTGCTCTGCCCGATTTCGCCCGAAGTGAACTGGCTTCGATACAGCCCGACCACCCTGATATTCGCCTTACGCCGGAGTCCCAGATCCATATGACAATCCGGTACATCGGTGAGACGGACAAGGTCCGCACCCGCCGTATTGCACAGGCGCTGTCCCGCGTCTCTTTCGAGCCGTTCGATATTGAACTGATGGGTACCGGTTGCTTCCCCAACCCAAGGGAACCGGCTATCTTGTGGGCGGGAGTACGCTACCATCCGGTGCTCAAGGAGCTTTATGATGGCATGCAGGAAGAGCTCTACAGGGCAGGTGTTCCACCGGAAAACCGGGCATACCATCCCCACGTGACCCTTGGACGCATTCGACCAGGAAAAAAGGGGCGATCTGGCCCGGAGAGCCCGCCATTGGAGACAGTGCTGGATAGCTTTTTCAACGGCGAGTCCTCAAAATTTCACGTCACGTTCCGGATAGACCGCTTCCGGCTGTACCAGAGCCGGCTGCATTCCGGTGGCGCCATCCACCACTGCCTTCAGGAATACCATGCATCCTGATTATGGTGAAGACTGAAAGTTTGGTATTTTGCGTCTGATAACCCGACAGCAATTGATCCACCGATGGAAATTCATCCCTGAATCCTGATCAAGGAACCCGGTCATGCGAAAAAAAATTGTCCTGTACACCTTGCTTACCACCGGCGTTGTGGTTACTCTTGTTGGTATACATAATTTGTTTGTTTATTGGGGCCAGGTCAGTTTTTCCGGTATCATTCACCAGCTGACCGGCGGGATTCTTGTACTGGGAGGAATTGTAAATCTGTGGGTTGCCCGGAAATTCCGCGCACAGGTAAGTCCGCAAGGCAGCAGAGACACCGTTGCCTGAACACCCGGGAACACAAGATGTATCACCCATGCCATCAACCAGGAGCAGCGTGACAGGTTCAACGTTTTTTTGGATTCTACTCTTAGCAGCCGGCGGGTATCTCATAATCCTGCTGCTGATGTACCTATTCCAGGCAGCGTTCATCTTTTTCCCTACAAAAAACCTGACAGCCACACCTCAGGACCGCGGCCTTGAGTATGAGGAGGTGTATCTGTACACGGAAGATGGTTACCGGCTTCACGGCTGGTACATACCAGCGGAGGATGCGCGTGGTACCGTTCTGTTCTTTCATGGAAATGCAGGAAACATTTCCGGCAGGCTGGAGAGTATCGCCATATTCAACGAATTGAGTCTCAATACATTTATCTTTGACTATCGCGGGTACGGCCGCAGCGAGGGAAAGCCGACCGAAGAGGGCACCTACAAGGATGCCATTGCTGCATGGCGCTATCTGACGGATGTACAGGACAAGAATCCGCGTGATATCATCCTTTTCGGGCGTTCCCTTGGTGGCGGGGTGGCAGCCTGGCTGGCGAGTGAAGTGGATGCCGGAGGGGTCATCCTGGAGTCAACCTTTACCTCAACCGTTGATCTGGCCCGCGAGATCTATCCGTTCATTCCCGTTCGTTTGCTGATGAGGATACGCTACCCCGTCATCGATTATCTGGAGGATATCCGGATGCCGGTCCTTATTGTTCACGGAAGGGACGACGAGGTGATCCCCTGGCACCACGGAAAGAAACTGTATGAAGCAGCGGCAGAACCAAAATACAGGCTGGAGTTGCAGGGCGGACATAATGACGGATTTATACTGACCGGGCGGAATTATCTAGATGGGCTGGATCGTTATGTTAGAGAAGTCCTCGAATAATCCAATCCATGGCATGGCCGAAGACAGAGTAAAACAGATCATCATTACGGGAGCATCCAGAGGTTTCGGGCGGGACCTGGCCTTTCATCTTGCCGGAGGTGACACCATATTGCACCTGATTGCCCGGAGTGACATGTCAGAACTGGCGCAGGAACTTGAAACTCGCGGGGCCGTGGTACGCATCTGGCAGCAGGACCTGACGCAAACCGGGTCCCTGGACAAACTCATGGGTGAGATTGCAAAAGATATTGCAAGTGGCAGTCCCGGTTTCATCGGCCTGGTCAACAACGCCGGAATGATCGAACCCGTGGGCCCGGCCGGAAAGTATGACTTCCAGGCGTACAAAAAGAATCTTGAAATCAACTTCATGGTCCCGTTGCTGCTCACGCATGCTTTTATCCAACAGTTCCGGGTAAGCAGGGCGGTCAAGAGGGTGATCATGATCTCCTCCGGAGCCGCATCCAAACCCTACCACGGATGGAGCCACTACGGCAGCACCAAGGCCGGCGTGGAAATGTTTGCGCGCACGGTCAGCATTGAACAGGAAAAAACGGATCATCCGGTGCAGATCTTGACATTCAATCCCGGGAGGATCGGCACCGACATGCAGAAAATCATCCGTGAAACCAGCCGGGAGGATTTTCCCATGGTGGATGACTTCATTTCAGCCTGGGAGGATGGGGAAATCGGCAAATCGGAGGAGATCGCCGCTAAACTGGCCAAAATGATGCTCATTGAGCACTTCCCGTCCGGGGAATCCCTTAGTGTCCGGGATCTTTGATTGTGCTGATGGAATACGGTAGTACCGGTCCGGCACTTCTTGCGAGGCCGCCAAATCTTGTCGGATAGAAATATAAAGCAGCAAAAAAGTCAAGAGGGAATGTCATATTTTTAATGAGTAGTTTTGGGGCTTACTCCAATATCCGAATCGCGCATGTGCCAGTTTTCACATCTTCATTGCCATTCCCAATTCAGTCTTCTTGACGGTGCCGCCGCCATATCCGGCATGGTCGCCAAGGCGGCCGAATATTCCATGCCCGGTATTGCGATTACCGACCACGGCAACATGTTCGGAGTTCCCGCCTTTTTGAACGAGGCAAAGAAAAAGGGCGTAAAACCCATCATAGGCTGTGAGTTCTACATTACCCCGACGACCATGGCCGACCGTGAAAACCGCGAGCAGTATCATCAGGTGCTGCTGGCCAAAAACAGAACGGGCTATTTCAATCTGGCGCGGCTCAGTTCCCTGGGATATGTGGACGGGTTCTACTACAAACCGCGCATCGACAGAAAGACGCTGGCCGAGCATTCCGAAGGGCTGATTGCCACTACCTGCTGCCTTCAGAGCGAAATCAACCAGGCCATTCTGCGCAAAGGTGAAGACGAGGCAAAAAAGCTTTTCGAATGGTATCTGGACCTTTTCGGGGAGGATTACTACATCGAGTTGCAGCGTCACGGCCTGCGTGATCAGGACGTGTGCAACGAGGTGCTGGTGCGATGGAGCAGGGAGTACGGTGTCAAGATGATCGCAACAAATGATTCTCACTATGTCGACCGGCAGGATTCCGAGGCCCACGACATCCTGCTTGCGCTCCAGACGAATGCCGATATCAACGACCCCAACCGCTTCCGCTTCACCGATGACCAGAACCGCCTGAATCCGGAGTTCTACCTGAAGACCCCGGATGAAATGAAAGAGCTGTTCAGCGACCTTCCGGACTCTGTTGAGAACACTCAGGAGATCGTTGAAAAAACCGAAGATATCACCCTCAGTTCCGAGCTTCTGCTGCCGCATTTCAAAGTGCCGGCTGAGTTCAAGGATATGGATGACTATCTTCGCAACCTGACTTATGAAGGGGCAAGGCTGCGGTATGGAGAGCTTACCGAGGTGGTTACATCCCGAATAGAGCAGGAGCTTGATATCATCCGCGACATGGGTTTTGCGGGGTACTTTCTGATCGTTGAGGGTTTCACCACCGAGGCGCGCAACCGGGGTGTGTTTGTGGGACCGGGGCGCGGGTCAGCCGCCGGAAGCATAGTTGCCTACTGCATTGGCATCATCAATATCGACCCGCTCCGCTATGACCTGCTTTTTGAGCGGTTCCTGAATCCCGAACGGGTGAGCCCGCCTGATATCGATATCGACTTTGATGACACGGGCCGCCAGGCGGTGATCGACTACGTGGTCGAAAAATATGGCCGTCAAAATGTGGCCCAGATCGTCACTTATGGCACCATGAAGGCCAAGACGGCCATCCGCGATGTTGGTCGCGTACTCGGGGTGCCTTTGCATGAGGTCAACCGGATTGCAAAACTGTTCCCGGAGCGCCCCGGCCTCGATACCTTCAAAAAAGTCCTCGACCCCTCCCTTAATCCGGATTCAGCCGAGGAGATCAAATCACTTTTTGACCATCCCGATACCCAGGTCCGGAAAATGATGAGTTTTGCCCGAACGCTGGAGGGATGTCCCAGGCAGACCGGCATACACGCAGCCGGAGTAATCATTGCGCCGGGTACGGTTTACGAATACGTTCCCGTTGCCCTGTCCAAGGAAAAGGACGTGATCACACAGTATGATGGTCCCAGTTCCGAAATGTGCGGTCTGCTCAAAATGGACTTTCTGGGACTTAAGACCCTGTCCATTCTGAAAACGGCCATCCGGCTTGTCAACGAGAGCAGGGGCAAGGAGTACAACCTTGACGACATTCCACTGGACGATAAAAAAACGTATGAGCTGTACCAGCGCGGAGATACCGTAGGCACCTTCCAGTTTGAGTCGGACGGCATGCGCAAGTACTTGCGGGAACTCAAGCCTACCGGCATTGACGACCTGATTGCCATGAACGCCCTGTACCGTCCCGGGCCCATGCAGTTCATACCGGAGTATATTTCCTGCAAACACGGCCGTAAAAAAGTGATCTATCCGCACCCCATGCTGGAAGATGTGCTCAAGCCCACCTATGGCATCATGGTGTACCAGGAGCAGATCATGAAGGTGGCACAGGTGATGGGCGGTTTCACACTGGGCGAAGCGGATATTCTCAGGCGGGCCATGGGCAAGAAGAAAGTTGATCAGATGGCCAAAATGAAGGTCAAGTTCATGGATGGTGCCCGCGAGCGAGGGGTGGATGACAAAACGGCTGACGAAGTATTCGAAAAGATGGCCTATTTCGCCGGTTACGGTTTCAATAAGTCCCATTCGGCGGCCTATTCTGTCGTGGCATACCATACGGCGTACTTCAAGGCCAACTATCCCGCATCCTACATGGCAGCGGTGCTCACCCATAACATGAACGACATCAAGAAGGTGTCGCAGTTCATCGAGGAGTGCTATCACCTGGGCGTGCCGGTCGATCCGCCAAATGTGAACTCAGGCGAAGCTTTCTTTACGGCGAAAGAGGGCAGGGTTCAATACGGTCTGAGTGCCATCAAGGGTGTGGGTTCATCAGCCGTGGAGCATTTTGTGGATGAGCGCAGAAAAAATGGACCTTTCCAAAGCATTTTCGACTTTACCTCCAGGGTGGATATGCGCAGCTGCAACAGGAAAATGATGGAGAGCCTCATTGCCGCCGGGGCCTTTGACGAACTGCATGGAAACCGCGCCCAGCTCATGGAAAGCCTGGAGGATGCACTCAGCTACGGAGTGCGCATGCAGGACGAGAAAAACCGCAATCAAACCAGTCTTTTCGGCGGTGGGGACAATATATCTTATCAGGAATCGGAACCGCGGCTCCGGGAGGTCACCGCATGGTCCAACATGGAGAAACTCAAACAGGAGCGCGAACTCATAGGCTTCTTTCTGAGCGGTCATCCACTCGAAAAGTTCCGGGATGATATTAATCTCTTCTGCTCGCATGGCCTTGGAGAAGATGGGCTGAGAGGCCTGCAGGAACGATCCCCTGTGACCTGTGCCGGGATCATCACCGCTGCACGGCATACCCGCGATAAAAAAGGGCGGCCCATCGCCTTCCTGTCACTGGAAGACGAAAAGGGGAGCAGTGAAGTGCTGGTTTTTTCCGACTGCTATGATAAAAGCATGAATCTGCTGCAGGTCGACAATCTGGTGGTGGTGGAGGGCAATGTATCTGTCCGTGACGGTACACCAAAAATCATTGCTCGTACCTTTGACCGCGTTGAAAACCTTCGTGAGAAGAACCAGGGTTCCATTCGGTTATGCCTGAGTATTGCTACAAATGATGTTGAAAATAGTGCCTTGGAGGAACTGGCTGGTATTTTCGACAAAAACCGCGGGCAGACGCACGTCCACATGATGGTCCAAAGCGGGGAGGATAAGCCAATCCGGATGAAAGTTCGCAAATTTGTCATAGACCCCAGTGATGACCTGCTCAAACAGACCCGCCGCCTGCTTGGGAAAAACAATGTCTGGATTGAACGGCGGCAGGATGCCTGAAAAACGGAACGGATCCCGTTTGCAAAAAGCCGGAAACAGGAAAACCAAAACTGTTGCATATATATAAATAATTATATATCTTCATATCAAATACAGGTAATGAATGGATTTGTTCCTGTGATTGTTATCTTTGGTCACTGGTAATCCGTCTGTTACAAGGAATAATATCCAACCAACAATAATTCAAAAAAACGATCTTATGGCTAAAGCAGTAGAATTTACAGACACCAACTTCAATGATGAAGTACTGAAAGCTGACACTCCCGTTCTGGTTGATTTCTGGGCAGAATGGTGTGGTCCGTGCCGCATGGTCGGCCCCGTTGTGGAAGAACTGGCCGGCGACTATGAAGGAAAAGTAAAAATCGGGAAAGTGGATGTGGACAGCAATCCGCAGGTGTCCATGCAGTATGGCATCCGCAGTATTCCCTCACTGCTCATCTTCAAAAACGGAGAAGTGGTGGATCAAATAGTTGGTGCCGTTCCCAAAGCGCATCTGCAAAAGCATCTCGACGCCCAGCTCTGAATCCGGGACATTAAGGATATTGCAATGTCCGGATACCTGAAAAAGTGATTGCCTTGTCGGGCTTCCGCTGGGTTGAGGTTCATTCGGACAGCTTAGATTCAAAAAAAAGCCGGCCATCATGTTGCTGACCGGCTTTTTCATTTTAAGCTTCAGAATAAAGAAATGGACCCGGACGATCGGGGGACCCGGTCTGTCAAAAATCAGATCTCTTTCAGGAACCGCCGAAGCACATACTGAAGGATGCCTCCGTTGCGGTAGTAAGCGATCTCAACTTCGGAATTCAACTGGGCGGTTGCCTTGAAAGAAACTTCACTGCCATCGGACTTCTTGGCCACGACATCCAGCTCCTTGTTCGGAGTCAGATCATCCGAGATTCCCGAGATCGTAAACTCTTCATCACCGGCAAGCCCCAGGCTCTGACGCGATTCACCGGGCTGGAATCGAAGCGGCAGCACACCCATCCCAACCAGGTTGCTGCGGTGGATCCGCTCAAAGCTCTCGGCAATCACGGCCTTGATGCCCAGCAGATTCGTGCCTTTTGCCGCCCAGTCGCGCGACGAACCGCTGCCGTACTCCTTGCCGCCCAGAACAACAAGCGGGGTGCCTTCTTCAGCATACTTCAGCGCGGCATCGTAGACGAACATCTCCTTACCGGATGGATGATGGATCGTCCAGCCACCCTCTTTTTCCACAAGCTGGTTTTTGATACGGACGTTGGCGAAAGTGCCCCGGATCATTACCTCATGATTTCCGCGGCGCGAGCCGTAGGAGTTGAAATCAACAGGCTTGATGCCCTTGCTGATAAGATACTCTCCGGCCGGCGTGTTTTCACCGATTTTTCCTGCAGGCGAGATGTGGTCTGTAGTTATGGAGTCGCCTAAAACAAGCAGTGCGCGAGCGTTTATAATGTCCGAAACAGCATCAGGAGTATCGGTAATATTCCGGAAGAAAGGAGCTTCCTTGATGTATGTGGATGCATCTTCCCACTCGTAAACCTGTCCGGTGGGGGCGTCCAGTGCCTTCCAGACCTCATCACCCTCGAACAATGTGGCATAGTTGCTGCGGAAATCCTCAGGTTCTATGACCTTTTCCATCAGGTCCCGAATCTCCTTTTCCGTCGGCCAAATATCCTTAAGATAAACCGGCTCCAGATTGGGGTCGTATCCAAGCGGTTCGTTCATCATGTCCACGTCAATACGTCCCGCCAGGGCATAACCGACTACGAGCATGGGCGATGCCAGGAAGTTCATTTTAATGCTTGGGTGTATGCGTGCCTCAAAGTTCCTGTTGCCGGAAAGCACAGAGGAGACGATCATGTCGTTTTCCTCCACAGCCTTGGCGATGTGGGGCGGCAGGTCACCGCTGTTGCCGATGCAGGTGGTACACCCGTATCCAACCACATGGAAGCCAAGTGCTTCAAGATAAGGGAGCAGCTCGGACTTTTCGTAGTATGTGGTAACCACTTTGGAGCCGGGAGCAAGACTGGTCTTTACCCATGGCTTCACGTTAAGGCCTTTTTCAACCGCCTTTTTGGCAACCAGTCCCGCGCCAAGCATGACCGAGGGGTTG
Source organism: Balneolales bacterium (assembly GCA_007132975.1). Lineage (GTDB taxonomy): Bacteria > Bacteroidota > Rhodothermia > Balneolales > Natronogracilivirgulaceae > SKNL01. The sequence continues at coordinate 69,871 of SLNO01000047.1, read as the reverse complement.
GATGTGTTGGTGCAGCTGGTAATGGCGGCCATGACGATGGATCCGTCGCTGAGCAGGAACTCGGTGTCGCCGGTCCGGATCTCAACGGATTTGAGGCCATCCCTGGTTTGCACGGCAGTGTCCACGGAAATTTCGGCATCTCCGGGTATCATATCGGCGGGGTCTCCCTGTCGGGTGGTGCTTGGCATCTGTCCGCCCTCTGAGAGCCAGCGCTCGCGTTCTTCCAGGTCGATGTAGTCACGCTCGTAGGTATCCTTCATGATTTTTATGAAAGAATCCTTGACGTCGGTCAGAACGATTTTGTCCTGAGGACGTTTCGGGCCCGATATGGCAGGTACCACATCCCCAAGATCCAGTTCAAGCTGGTTTGTGTAGGCGATCTGCTCCTCGTTCTCACGCCACATCATGTTGTTTTTGGCGTAGAGCTCGACCGTGCGGACGTGGTCCTCGTCACGGGCTGTCAGGCGCATGTAATCAAGGGTGCGGTCGTCGATGGGGAAAAAGGTGACGGTGCAGCCGAACTCAGGGGACATGTTGGATATGGTGGCCCGGTCGGGAACTGTGAGATTGGCCAGTCCGTCGCCGAAGACCTCTACGAATTTTCCGACAACGCCATGTTTGCGCAGCCGATGGGTCACGGCAAGTACAAGATCGGTAGAAGTGGCGCCTTCGGGAAGCGATCCGGTGAGCTTGAGTCCCACCACCTCGGGGTTGAGCATGTAGATGGGCTGCCCGAGCATGACCGCTTCTGCTTCAATGCCGCCAACACCCCATCCCACGACACCAATACCGTTGACCATGGGGGTGTGCGAGTCGGTGCCCACGAGGGTATCGGGGAAAGCGTATCCGTCGCGCAGGTAAATGCCCTTGGCCAGATACTCAAGGTTCACCTGGTGGCAGATTCCGAGCCCGGGTGGCAGCACACTGTAATCGGCAAACGCCTGCTGGGCCCACTTCAGTAGGCTGTAGCGCTCCTCGTTGCGTTCGTATTCCTTCTCCACATTCAGCCGGTAGGCATCGCGCGTGCCAAAAAAGTCCACCTGCACCGAGTGATCGATGATCAGGTCCACCGGAACCTGTGGATTGATGCCTGAGGCTTTTTCCTTTCCTTTCTGGCGGCCGACCTCTGACCTGATCGATGCGATATCCACCACGGAGGGAACACCGGTGAAGTCCTGCATGAGCACCCGTGCCGGCATGTAGGGGATGTCGCTTGGAACTCCGTCCGGGGTCCAGTTGAGCAGCGTTTCCACATGTTCCTTTTTGACAGCAAAATCATCGTAGTTGCGGAGGGCATTTTCGAGAAGAATACGGATGGTGAAAGGCAGCTTGGCAATGTCGTGGCCTTTCTTCTGCAGCTCGACGAGGCTGTAATACTTGTGGGTTCCGGTAGGGGTGTTGAGTTCTTTCAGAATTCCGAAAATATCGTTGCTCATAGTTCCTGGATATGATTTTACAGTGGTGGCAGTATCGGCTTAACGATAGCAAAATGATCGGCAAAAATCTATGCTGACTTTGCTTTAAACAACATGGAAACAGGTGTGATTCCCGGCCAGCGAGCAGTTTGTCCAATTTTTGGAATATGAAAAGAACTGCATGACCATGCGGTGACATGCAGGCAGATACTTGGTATTGTATGGGTGGGCACAGACAGGTAAATGCCACAAGTTTCCATCGCAACAGGATAATTGCACAAAGCAGTTCCTGGTTGCCGACAATCAAATTTTTTAGAGTGACGCTTGCTAAAGAGAGCGCTCAGCCCCCCGTTCCCGCTTCTCCGTGGGGCGGGGGCTTTGTTTTTTTTCAGTAAAACAACTTTTCTGAAAAGAGGTATCGGTTCAGGTCTCTAAACTATTTTTTTTATATTCATCCTGATGCATGACAATGATTTTGAGTGTTGCGACATTTTCACCCGTGATCAATGAGGATACACATGAGCGGCCTTAACCTGAAAAGAAGCATAACAAACCGTACAGACACCAGAAGGGATCACCATATTCAATACATTACCACATCCCCTGGCAGAAGGGCTTCGGCCTTGAAAACACTGAAGGCCGGGGAGACCATGGACATCGAGGATGGTGACCGGTTGATCATCATTTCGGACAGAGAAACAAACTACGCCATCCAGTGGGAGAACGGGGCACCATTATGTGCCATACAGGTCAACAACAACCATCCGAAATTTGCCGGGAAGACAGTAGTGAGTTACCACCTGGCATCCATGGTTGACAACAGTGACAACGTGGAAAAAATGAAATCAGGGACCCAAAGAGATGATGATGACCCTGATAACGGCAATGGACCTGTGATTATCGTGATCACGGAACCGAATGAGCCTGAACCCTGACCGGAAATCCCACATACCCCAAAAAATTTGTTACATTAGGGGGAAATTCGTGATTACCTGTCGGTGAATCGGATGGCTGCTGGAATCTATGCGGGAAGTAATAAGGTGAAAATGGGGCTGAGTGGATGGTTGGTCCTCTCGCTTCTCAGTGCGTTGCTGCCACTGCAGGTTGCCGGTGGACAGGGGCGAAGTCCAAATCCACCAGGGGGTACTGGTTCGCCGCCCATTACCAATTACACTGCGGATGTTTATCAGGGACATGTACAGAGCTGGGGAATCGCAGAAGACAGTCGCGGCATCATTTATGTTGCAAACTCATATGGTCTTTTGCGTTTCAACGGCGTTGAATGGCAGATTGTCCGCATTCCTGGCCAGATGGTTATGAGTCTTGTTTACGGGGATCAGGACAGGATCTATGTCGGCGGTTTGGGAGAGATTGGATATGTCTCGGTCTCATCTCCCGCCGATCCAACAACCGATAATCCCTGGCATTATGAGTCGCTGACGCCATTGATTCCTGATACCGTTGAATTTACCGCAGTCTGGTACAGCCAAAAAACAGATGAGGGTGCTTTCTTTCTCTCCTATGAATACTTCTTGCATTACGATGGGGAGCAGGTGCATGCCATCCCGGCAAAGACCCGTTTTAATAACATGTTTGAGATGGAGGGCGAAACATATGTCCGGGAGGCACCATTTGGTCTGAAGAGGTATTCCGATGGAGAGCTTGTAGAGTGGGACAAGGGGGCGCTTTTTGGCAGCACAACCCTTCGAAGTGTGATTGAGCTTGGAGATGGGAATTTTCTCTTTGTCACCTATCTCGGGCTGTTGCACTTCGACGGCCAGGAATTCAGGTCATTTGATAATGATGCGGCGGAATATCTTCGTGTCAACTTTATCGACGAGGCCATACTTTTGGCGGATGGCACCATCGCCATTGCTACCCGTAATGGCGGCATTGTCTTGCTTGACAGGGATGGCTCCCTGTTGAAAATCCTGACCGAAGAAAGCGGTCTGGTAAGCAGTACGGTCTATGGTTTGGGTCAGGATAAGAAGGGATCCCTTTGGGCAGCGACCATCAACGGCCTGTCCCGGATAGACCTTCAAATACCGTTTCGTCATATTGACAACAGGCACAGCCTATCCGATACAGCCAACAGGATAACGTCGCGAAATGACACGATCTTCGTTTCAACCAGCCGGGGGATTTTTTTACGAAATAGCGAGGGGGCCACACGATTTTTTGAAGGAAAAACCTTTTGTCATCAGTTTTTGCATCACAATGATGATCTATACGTCGTTTGTGGCGGTGCGCTTCATCGATTCACGGGAAAGAACTTTGAACCGGTAACCGATGCAGGATTCAGCAACACCATCGCTTCACTGGGTCAGGATACAGTGGTTTCGGTGCATCATACGGGTATTTCAGTAGCCCGGCTGAACGGTTCGATGCTGGAAACCATCTATGCAATCGATGACCTGAGGGCAAGTTCCAACTCCGTTCAAATATGTCCCTCTGGCTATCTGTGGATCGGCACCGAATCACAAGGGTTGTTTCGCCTCGCTTTTGAATGGCAGGATGGAAAGATAGCCGGGCACCGTATCTACAGATTCCTGCATGATGACAGACCGGGATCAGATTTTCCCCGCGTATATGTCGCCATGATTGATGAAGAGCCGCTGTTTCTTACACGATACCATGGCGTTCTATACCACGATGCAGAATCCGACTCGCTGATTCAAACAGACCGGTTTGGTCCCGATTTCATGGATACAAACCGGCAGTACCTCCATGCCGTCGAGGACCCGAACGGGAACGTGTGGTTCAGTTTGGGTCGCAGGTTCCGGTCGGCAATGCGGCAACCTGACGGCACTTTTGAGATCCATGCGGGTATCCTGAGTTGGCTTGATATTGCCCAAAACAACCATATGTATACCGACCCGCAGGGATATATTTGGTATGTTGACGCCCGACAACTTGTGCGTTTTGATCCAAGGGGGCAATTTGATACTGGGATCGGTTTTCATACCGAGATCAGCGAAGTGCTGGTCAGGGGAGACTCGCTGGTGGCCAGAGGTGCCAACAGCAATCCCAAGATCCTGACTTATGCGGAAAACGAACTGCGCTTCACTTATGCCGCGGCAGCTTATCTGGATCCGGCACGTGTGCGCTATCGTGTGATGCTTGAAGGATTTGATCTTGACTGGTCGGCATGGACTTCCGAAATACGGAAAGACTACACCAACCTGCCAGAGGGTACCTACCGTTTTCTTGTTGAAGCGCGCAATCTGTTCGGGACGGTCAGCGTTGCCGAGCCATTCCACGTTCGTATCCTACCCCCATGGTACCGGACATGGTGGGCCTATCTGCTATATTTCCTGGCCACCATGTCGGTATTGTACACCGGGTATCGCATCCGTGTGAATCAGCTCCTGCGTGTCCACCGTATCCGCAACAGGATTGCCGGCGACTTGCACGACGAGATAAGTGCCACCCTGAGCAGTATCAGCTTCTTTGCCAGAGCCATTGAAGATGATAAATTCCGGGGCGACAGAAACCGGTTCGTTAAGCTGATTTCAGATAGTGCTGGTGATGCCAAAGAAAAGATCACGGATATTGTCTGGGCCATAAACCCTGAGCATGACGACTGGAAATCCTTCCTTTCCAAATGCCGAAGGTATGTGTCTGACCTCATGGAAAGCAAGGGGATCGAGTACAAGCTTCACATCGATGAGCAGATACCAGGAAAATTGGATATGCAGCTGCGGCAGAATCTCTGGCTTATATTCAAGGAAATGGTGACCAATATTGCCCGCCATTCGGGGGCAACCGAAGCAGAGGTCGTGCTTGGTTATAAATCAGGCCGGCTGAGGATTGAGGTGTCTGACAATGGCAGAGGCTTTGATGCTGAAGCGGTCACGGATGGCAACGGAGTTAAAAACATCCGTAGCCGTGCAGAGCAGATCGGGGCAAAAATACTGCTGGATACGTCCCCTGAAGGGGGTACACGCTGGGAACTGGTCCTGAGGCCATGAGTGCACCGGATAATATATCACCCGGTGACAGTCAGCAGGACGTTTCTCATTATCGAATGCAGCGGATATGACTGACCCGATTACGCCCAGCTGCTTAATGCTGAATTGAAAACCGCATGAATATGCGGTGACCTTTTTATGAGACTGATGTAGTTTTCGGTGCGCTGCAAACAGTCTCAAGTGAATCATGAACGAAAAGCACCGAGGTGACACGTTGTTTACGGATATAACAGCAACATTGGCAGGACCTGTATCCAGCCATTTTGACCTGCGCGGAAATATGAAGAAAAAGTCAGCTGTGACCAACATCGGTATTATTGAGGATAACAGGTATATGCGGGACGGATGGGAGGCATTCATCGGGTCGGAAACCGATCTGAATGTTGTAGGCGCATTCGGTTCCTGTGAAGAGGCCTTTGCGTCGGATGTCATGAGCAGAGTAGATCTTTTTATTATGGATATCGGCCTGCCGGGGATGAGCGGCATAGAAGGGGTCCGATATGTCAAAAAACACTACCCGGATGTGATCGTGATCATGGCGAGTGTGTTTGATGACGACCAGCACATCTTTGATGCGCTTAAAGCTGGCGCTATGGGTTATCTGGAGAAAAAAGTAAGTCCGGAAGGACTTATAGCCGCTATTCGTGACGCCATAGACGGAGGATCCCCGATCACACCCAATATCGCCAACAAGGTGATCCGCAGCTTCCATCAGGGCGACAATCAGGAACACCTCACGGAGAGGGAGCACCAGATTCTCGAAAAACTTGCCACGGGTGTTTCATATCACACCATTGGCAAAGAGATATTTCTGTCGGTCGATGGTGTACGCTACCACATCCGCAACATTTATCGAAAGCTTCAGGTCAACTCCCGGTCCGAAGCGATTGCAAAAGGAATTTCCAGAAAACTCATCAACCCGGGCGTATTCTTTTATCTGTAGCCCGGTTAAACGCGACAAAGACCTCGATTCAACTTCCCCGTTTCCCTGACAGGAGGCGGGGTTTTTTTTGTTTGTGGCTGAAATATTTCGCGAAAATCCGTATCTATGGGCACTGTTCCACAATTTTTTTGAGCCCAACAGATAATCCAAACAACTGTAAACATATGCTAAAGAATAGGTTTATACCATTTTTCCTCTTACTGCTATTAGCGGTGGCTCCTGTAATCAACAGCGGATTGCAGGCCGAAGGGTTGACACCTCAGCAGGTAGCGAAAATCCAGAATGTGGGGTCTGCCCTGGTGGCACCTGACGGAAACTTCATTGCATTCACCAAGGTAGTACCGCAGGATCCATTCGAGACCAATGCACCCGCCAATCTCGAATTGCATGTGATGGATCGGCGCACTGGAGATATCCGTCAGATTGAACTGGAAAGCCGCGCGGGCAACCTTCAGGTGCGTCCAGACCACAACACCTTCTCCTTCACAACCCGTGGCCCCGAAGACAGTGCGGTGTCTTTGTACGAACTGGATCCGCAATCCGGGGAGATAACCCGCCTGTACCATCATGAGGCTGGGATCATGGCCTACAGCTGGCATCCCTCAGGCACCATCGTCTCGCTGGTTTCACGCGAGCAGCTTGACCGGCCCGAGAATCCGCTTCCCTATGAGCCGACCGTTTATGAGGAGAATGTTCCCAACCGGGAAGCATTCCTTGTGGATCTGGAAGAGGCAGAGCCTGAGCGCCGGCGCATCCAGGTGGACGGTGCGGTCTATCTGATGGAGTGGAGCCCTGACGGGCGCCATCTGGCCATTTCGGAGACCCCGACTCCCAACATTGACGATTTCTACATGTTCCAGCAGGTAAAAGTGGTGGATGCCGCCACGGCACAGGTGCGCAACGAAATCGACAATGCAGGAAAACTGGCCCAGATCACATGGAGCCCTGATGGCAGCATGCTGGCGCTGCGTGCGGGACACAACATCCACGATCCCATTGATGGCCGTATCATGGTGGTATCCGCCTCCGGTGGAACACCTCAAAATATCTTCCCCGATTTTGAAGGTAAATTCGAGCGCATCACGTGGTCAGAGGATGGCCTGATCCGCTTCCTCGCCAGTGAAAGCACGGCAACCACCTTTGGGACAATCGCTTCTGACGGATCCGGTTTCACCCGCTTGCTGCATGTGGAAGATGGCTACATCACCAACTTCACATATGCCAATGACGGAACGGTAGTCTTCACCAAGCAGACGCCGAGCCACCCCACGGAAATTTATGTCATGGAAGCCGGCGCCGATGAGCTTTCCCGGGTCACGGTCAGCAATGATTGGCTGGCGGACGTACCCATGGGACGCCAGGTGGTGGTCAGCTACGAAGCGCGGGACGGCCGCAACATTGAAGGCTTGCTGATTTACCCGATTGAAGAGCACGGTGGACCCTATCCCGCCATTGTGGTTGTCCACGGTGGACCGGAAGCGCATTACAGCAATGGTTGGCTCACGGCTTACTCACTGGCCGGACAGGTGGGAGCGGCCCGCGGATTCGCCGTTTTCTATCCCAATTACCGCGGCAGCACAGGCCGGGGTCTCGAATTTATCAAATCGAGCCAGGCAGACCTTGCCGGAGCCGAGTTTGATGATATCGTGGATGGTGTGGACTTCCTCATTGGCGAAGGCATTACCGACGAAGATCGCGTGGGTGTCACCGGCGGATCATACGGCGGCTATGCCACGGCGTGGATGTCGACCTACTACTCGCACCGCTTTGCGGCAGGTGTGATGTTTGTCGGAATCAGCAATAATCTGTCCAAATGGGGAACGAGTGATATCCCCGAGGAGCTTTACCTGGTCCACTCGCGCAAGCGTTTGTGGGATGACTGGCAGGACAAGCTGGAGCGGAGCCCGATCTATCACGTGGACAATTCCCAGACGCCGCTGCTGATCATGCACGGGGAAGATGACACCCGGGTGCATCCGGCGCAGTCGCTGGAGCTTTTCCGCCACATTAAGGTGCGCAAGCCGGAAGTGCCGCTGCGCCTGATCTGGTATCCGAATGAGGGGCATGGCAACATAAGGTCCACCTCCCGGTTCGACTACCATCTGCGCATGCTGCAGTGGTTTGAAACCTACCTGCTGGAGGACGATCCCGAACTGCCGTCTTTCTTCCTTGATTTGGAAGCGCTGGGCGTTGAAAAGCCCTGACAGTTAGGGCTGTCAGGTGGCGGGGATTTCTTGTTCCCGCCAAACTCATATTCGGAAAGCGGATCACGGACTTTGGGCCGGGTCCGCTTTCTTTGTTTTGGTCTTCGGGGGTGTCGTTTTAGGCGATTCGGCGTCCTCACTTGAAACATCAAGTTTAAATAGCAGAAAGTCAGAGGCTGTTTTCAGGATCATATTTGTGCTTGAACTTGACTTTGATGTGATAATATGTTTTTATGCTTTTATGCGAACAACCATAGACATACCGGATCAACTGATGAAGAAGGCTAAGATTAAAGCCGTAAGGGAAGGCATTACACTGAAAAAGCTGTTGATCAACAGTTTGGAAAAAGAATTGGCAGATACGAACGAAGGCAGGCAGGATGCCCCCTGGAAATCTCTCCGGGGACAGGGATCGGCTGATTCTCTTAGCGCGGAGGAATCAGGCTTTGATGACTACTCAGGACCAGGTTATTTCCATGCCAATCAGGTGAATGAACCGGATTGATGGTACTTCTGGACACACATGTGTGGCTTTGGTGGCTGCTTGGTGGCGGGGCTTTGCAGGCTTTTGAGCGCAAAAGCCTGGACGAACTTGCATCTAATAAGCGATTGGCTATTTCATGGGCCAGTGTGTGGGAAACGGAGATATTGGAAGCTAAGGGCCGCATTAGGCTGTTGCCAGATTTTGAAGGTTGGATGCGCTGTGCTACGAACAAATCCGTTTGCCGGATTATTCCTGTGGATATGGAATTGGTAATAGCACAGCGACAGTTGCCGCCTGCCTTCCACCAGGACCCTGCTGACAGGCTGATAACAGCGACAGCCCTGTTGACCGGCTGGCCTCTTGCAACACACGACCAGCGCATACGTAATTCGGCCGCTGCTGAAATTTGGGTTGCTAAATAAACGTTTCCTGATGAGGTTGAATGCGCTTCAAAGGGCAAATAAGAACGCAAAAAAAAATAATCAATTCACGTGTATATGAACGTTGAATTCATAAGGTCGCATAGAATGTTCATGATGATTATGATCATGCTTATGTGTGTAAGGGAGGTGCCCGGTCATGCTCATTTTATCTGACAAATGGATCGGAGCGCACGTGAGCGCTGCCGGCGGAGTGCAGAATGCGCCTGTCAATGCACAGGCCATCGGAGCCAATGCCTTCGCTCTCTTTACAAAAAACCAACGCCAGTGGAAGGCTAAACCGCTGCTGGAAGCTGATATAGAAGCGTTCAGGGAGAAGTGCGGGGAGCTTGGTTTCACCGCAGACCGCATCCTCCCGCACAACAGTTACCTCATCAACCCCGGGCATCCCGAAAAAGCGGGTATCGAGAAATCGCGCGAGGCCCTGCTTGATGAGATGCAGCGGTGCGAGCAGCTGGGAATTCCACAGCTCAACATCCATCCGGGCAGCCACCTGCGCCAAATCAGCGAAACGGAGTGCCTGTCGCGCATCGCCGAGACGGTGAACATTGTGCTGGACAAGACCCGCGGGGTGACGGTGGTGCTGGAGAATACGGCCGGACAGGGCAGCAACCTGGGCTACCGGTTCGAGCATCTGGCCGAGATCATCGGGCAGGTGGAGGACCAGAGCCGGGTCGGGTTCTGTATCGACACCTGCCATGCGCATGCCGCGGGCTACGACCTGACCACGCCGGAAGGGTACCGACAGACCATGGAGGAGGCCGACCGGATTGTGGGGCTATCCATGCTGCGCGGCCTGCATCTGAATGACGCCAAATCGGAACTTGGCAGCCGGGTGGACCGCCACGCGCCGCTGGGTACCGGCACCATGGGCCAGGAGCCGTTCCGGCTCATTATGAACGACGACCGGCTTGATCGCCTCCCGATGATCCTGGAGACGACCCGGCCGGAAATATGGGCGGATGAGATCGCATGGCTGCGTTCCCTGGTTGAGTGATGCCTGTCAGTCAGCCTCCCGGATGACGCGAAACCCGGTGAATTCCGGATCCAGCTCGCGGCTTCCCGGATCGGCCGCATCCACAAAATCATGTACGCTGTACCCGTAAACGGAACTGCCATTGTTTGAGCCGCTATTGTTCGAGCCGCCGTCGTTCGAGCCGCCATCGGACCATTCTGCCACATTGCCGCCCAGGTCGTAGATTTCGGCATCGCCGACCTTGACCGGCGGGAACGATCCTACCTCGCGCACCAGCTGTTCTGCTGATAGCAGGTCCATTTTCTGCCGCAGGATGCCGACTTCATCCACCGTGATCCCGAAACCGGCAAGGTGGTTGAGTGTGTTCTGCCGGGCTCCGGCGCGATGGGCGATGCGGTGCAGGGCGCGGGTCTCTTCGGTATTGGGCAGGCGGTAGGTGCGGCCGGTGTGCTCGCTGAGCCAGCGGGTGTAGGCGCGGGCCGCATCCACCCCGATACCGCGGACCGGATGGTTGGCCTGCAACGGGTGGAAGGTGTGGGTGGAGTCGAACGCGTGGTATTGGATGTTTGTCACGGGGAACCGGCCGATGGCGATGGTGTCCCTGTCGACGGGAACCGTCTCGGGGATCAGCCGGTCGCTGTTGCGCAGCCCAAAATAGCCGTTGTAGATGGCCAGGCTGTCGCGTTTGAGCAGCGCGGCCAGCGGGCTGTCATCCTTGAAGGCGCGGTTGGGCTCATCGAAGGTACCGAACAGCCAGCGGTCGAACCAGGCGATCTCCTCTTCCAGCTTGCGGCGCTGGTGGGTAAGTTTCAGAAGGCTGTGGGGCTGGTCGGGGAACCAGAGGAAGCGGACGGGGGCTTTGCCGATCTGCTGCAGGGCGCGGTAATGCTCCCAGCCCTGGTCACGCGGCACCGCCCGGTCTTCGCTGCCGAAGAAGATGATGGTTGGCGTCTTGACGCGCTCCATGCGGAACAGCGGTGATTTTTCGATGTAGGCGCGGTTGTAGAAGGTGCCGTCGGTGCTGTCCCAAGGGGCGCCGCCGATGTAGCTCTGGTTGAACCTCACGCCGAACTCGCACGTTCCATAATCGGATGCCCAGTTCACGGTCCCTGCACCAGCACCCAGCACGCGGAACATGTCAGGATACTCAACGGACAGGGCTATTCCCAGTATGGATCCGTTGGACCAGCCCATCACCCCGAGCGAGTCCTTGTCTACCTTGCCCGCTTCGTGCAGGGTTTCAATGCCATTTACGATATCAACAAGCTCCAGCTCATAATAGCGGCCCTTGATGGACTCGACGAATTCAAGTCCGTGGTTGGATGAGCCGTGGTAGTTCGGCATCAGGACGAATGAGCCCTTTTGTGACAGAATGTGCGGGAAATAGGCCCAGCTCATGTTCCACCAGTCGAGGGTGACGGCGGCAGGTCCGCCGCGGATGGCCACGACCAGAGGGTAGGCCCTGCCGGGCTCGTAATCCTCGGGATAGTAGAGGATGCCGTTGACTTCGTTGTCTTCGGCGCCGGTCCAGCGGAAGATCTCGGATCTGGCCACGTACTTGTCCGCCAGGCCGGTGTTGAGCCGGACCAGGTGTTCGCTTTCGGAAAGCCGGGCACTGCGTCGGCGCACATCCAGTTCGCCGATGCGATATTGCGGTATGGTGGATGCGGTGGCGTGTACGAAAACCACCTTTTTGTGATCTTCGGAAATGGAGCCAATGGCAACCCGCTCATCGAACCGGCCGGTTTCGACGATGCGTTTGCGCCATTCACCATTGCCGCGACGCTCGTAGTGCGCCAGGATGCGCGTGGGGCCATTGGCCAGCGAGGCCAGCACGTCGTTGCCGAGTACTTGGAATCCTGATGAGAGCGCCCAGTCCCAGTCCAGCGGAACTTCAACAGGTTGCAGAGGATGATCTGTCGGTTCTTCGGAACCACTGGCTTGATTGATGTTATCGGGATCCTTGACGGCATAGGCTTCCAGGTCGAGGTCCGCGGGAATCTCGATGTAGTAAAGCTTCGAGATGCCAGCCCCGCTCCAATGCGGATCCGAGGAGGTGACGGCGGTGAAATAGAGCCCATTGCCGTCCTTGGTGAAGGCGAAGCTGCCGGGAGTTTGCATTCCCTGCAGGATGCGCAGGCTTTTGCCCGACTTCAAATCCCGGAAATAGTAGGATGGAGGCGGCTGAGCATCGGCGCCGTAGTGCGGGCTGCGGGTGTGGACGGTAACAGCCCAGCGTCCGTCATCCGATGCGGCATACGTGCTGACCGGATACCGGTTGTCGGTGAGCCGGCGGATCTCTTTGGAATCCGGATCAAAGGAAAAAAGCCGCGAAGGTTTGAAGGTGAGCGTGTCTTCGATCACCAAGGTATTGTCCTTGCGCTCTTTGCGCTGCGCCTCGATGAGCAGGTCACCCTCTTGTGAAACAAACAGGATGGTACCATCGTCCAGGATACGGGCATTGCCAATCCCCTCGTCGAATTCATGCACCTCATAGGGTTCACCCCCATGCAGGTTCATGGCCCACAGCTTCTTGCCGCCGTCACGGGACGACAGGAAATAGAGCAGGGCGCCATCGCGCGAGAAAAACGGGTTGCGGTCAGAATCTTCCGTCCGGGTCAATCGCACGCTAAGGTACGGGGAGCGGTCTCCATCCACCCCGGAATCCCCGGCTTTGCGATCGAGCCTTGTGAGGTAAAGATCGGTCACGTTGCGGTCGTTTTCCGAGGAGTTGCGGGATTTGACCCAGGCAACCATGGTGCCGTCCGGCGAAAAAGTGAACTGGCTGGCCGACTCCTGCCGGACGATATCGGCTGGCGACCAGTAATTGCCGTTTGTTTCCTGAGCGCTCGACCGGCTGGCCGGTTGTGAAAACACATCGCCCGCACCTGGCACGATTGGAATCCACATCAGTAGTGCAACAAAAAAGACGTTGCGCATCGCGGTTTTCGCCGGCGGCATCAGGCACCATGTGCGTGCCTGGAAGCAATTCTGGGTTGTTTTCATCTGTCGAAAATGTTGGATTTATAAGGTCAGAATGAATATCCATGACGTTTTTAATCATGCTCTTGTGTGACCGGAAGATGCCCGGTCATGGACATTTCATTACAAATCAGGTTTGAATGGGAGGATGGGAAATCGATTTAGAACGGCATTGGCAGCACCCCCGGAAAAGCTGCCATTCAAAATATTACTTTCCGCGCAACCATACACGTCCGCTTTTCCACAATCCGCACTCTTTTTAAGGCTGAAAGTTTTGCCCTGGGAAATGCGTGAGGGTCCTTGGTGAAACATGCTTGGGTCCTTGGGAGAATGAGTTCAGCATCATGGGTTGTTTTGTACGTTTCCCTGGAGAATTGTGTATGATTTCCCAGAGTGTAGAGTGCGTACCCAAGGGTATGTGGGCAACTTTGAGAAAATGTACGCATGACGGGATATGAGGGTACGTGGGTGGTCGTTGAGCAATCTGTTTCCCTGAATGATTGACCCGTGAGACGTGTTCTAGAGAAATGAACTCAAACGGAATACGGATGTCCGGCATCAACTGAATTGCCGTGCAACTAAATTAATCAATAACATGCATATATCGGGAATCCATCACATTACGGCCATTTCGGGCGGGCCCCAGATCAATTACGACTTTTACGCAAAAATTTTAGGTCTTCGACTTGTAAAAAAAACAGTCAATTTCGATGACCCGCAGACCTGGCATCTCTACTATGGTGATGAGACGGGTAGTCCCGGCACGCTGCTTACTTTTTTCCCTTTCGAAAATGCCTCGCCGGGGAAGGCTGGAACAGGCATGGCCAGCCGAATTGGCTTTGCCGTCCCGGGCGATAGTTTTCAGTGGTGGGTGGATCGGATATCGGGAAAAGTTAGCCGCTTTGATCCGCCATCCGAACGATTTGGCAACCCTGTGATCACTTTTCAGGACCCCGATGGTTTGCTGCTTGAAATCACGACCTTGCCCATGGTGGAAAAATTGCCTGGGTGGGCGACCGGCGACATCCCCAAGGAGCACAGTATCCGCTGTTTCGCCAATGCCACGCTGTTGCTTGATGATGGGGTGGAAACGGCCAGGTTGTTGCAGATTATGGGTTACGAACCGCTCCAAAAAGACGGGGTATTCCAACGATTTGCCGCTTATGGCAGCAGCGCAAGTTCCGTATCCGATGCTGGCGGCGGCGGTCAGGCGTCATCGGGCATCGTTCCGGCTCCGTTCATCGACCTGCACATTCAAAAAACTACTGTTGGACGCATGGGTACAGGTACCGTTCATCATGTCGCGTTTCGTGCAGAGAATGAAGAGCAGCAGCTGCAATGGCGTGATGCCTTGATGAAGGCCGGACTGCGTCCAACCCCGGTCGTTGACCGCCAGTATTTCAGATCCATCTACTTTCACGAACCTGGAGGGGTGCTTTTCGAGCTGGCAACCGATCCGCCCGGCATGCTCATTGATGAGGGGATGGATACTCTGGGAACCGCGCTCAAACTGCCGCCAGGGCTGGAGCAGAACAGGCACTGGATTGAAGAGCATCTTCCCGAACTCACAACTTAGAAATATGCTGGCTTGCAGCTAAAGGGTATTAAAAAAGCATAATTGACTCATATATAATCTTCCCTGTCGCATCTTGCTGAAGTACAGTTACTTAACATTGCACAAATAACAATAAACTGAATAGCGAATGATTTTTGACAACACATCCGACCCCCATCAGGGCCAGCCGATACTTGAAAAAGGAAAAAACCTGGAAGATGCCGCCGCCGCGGTAATCCTGGTCCACGGACGAGGCGCGTCGGCCCAAAGTATTCTCACTCTTGCCGGAGAAGTGGACCGGCCGGAGGCTGCCTGGCTGGCACCGCAGGCTGCCAACTATACCTGGTACCCCTTCTCCTTCCTTGCGCCCATCGAGCAGAACGAACCCGGCCTCACTTCGGCGCTGGGGCTGCTTTCGGAGCTTGTTGCCAGGGTGGAGGAGGCCGGTCTTCCCAAAGATAAGATCGTCCTGGCCGGTTTTTCGCAGGGCGCCTGCCTGTCGCTGGAATTCGCCGCCCGGAACCCTGCAAGGTATGGCGGAGTAGTGGCCCTGAGCGGGGGTGTGATCGGACCGGAGCTGGATGATGCCCGATACAGCGGAGACATGGCGAAGACGCCGGTATTTCTGGGATGCAGCGACCATGACCACCACATACCGGAAGAGCGGGTGCACGAGTCCGCGGCACTGTTCGAACGTCTGGGTGCGCGGGTTGTCAAGAAAATCTATCCCGGTCTGGGACACACGATCAATGAAGACGAAATCGGGCATTTCCGGAACATTATGGATGGAGTCATTGAGCGCTCCTGACTTTCGGACCCGGGCGATCAGCCAAGTCCACAAAATCTAACCAACGCAGACTGCCATGACCGTTGCCGAACTGTTTGTAAGATGCATGGAAAAGGAAGGCGTGACCCATATTTTCGGGGTGCCCGGCGAGGAAAACGAAAGCCTTCTCTTCGCCCTGGAGGATTCCACAATCACCTTTGTTCCCTGTCGCCATGAACAGGGAGCCGCATTCATAGCGAATGTGTATGGCCGGCTCACCGGCAAGGCAGGGGTTTGTCTCGGGACTTTAGGACCAGGTGCCACCAATCTGATCACGGGCGTGGCGGACGCCAATCTGGACAAAGCGCCGCTTGTAGCCCTCACGGCGCAGGGCGGGCTGGACCGACTGCATCACGAAAGCCATCAGAAAATCGACATCGTGAACATGTTCCGGCCCATCACAAAATGGAACGGTTCCATTACGTCGCCTGAGGTTGTCGCCGAAATGGTCTGCAAGGCGTTCCGTGAGGCCGAGCAGGAAAAACCCGGTGCCACCCATATCGAACTCTCTGAGGATGTGGCCGATCTGAAAGTCGAAGACGCAACCGTACCAATGGAGCCCAGACGTCCGCGCCGACCGGCATCCGACTACAAGGCGATCCAACAGGCAGTGGCCCTGATCAGCGAATCACGGCGTCCGCTCATCCTGGCGGGCAACGGGGCCATCCGCAAGAGGGCCAGCAAGCATCTGACCGAGTTTGCCGAGCGGCATCAGGTACCGGTGGCGTCCACGTTCATGGGCAAGGGGGCGCTCTCGGACCGCTCCCCACTCTCGCTTGGCGCTATCGGCCTCGGATTCCGTGACTTTGTGGCCGAGGCGTTCGACGAAGCCGACCTGGTCATCACAGTCGGGTACGATATCGCCGAATATCCGCCTCAGAAGTGGAATCTTGGCAACAAGAAACGCATCATACACATCGATTTTGATCCGGCCGAGGTCTACTCCGAATACGATCCGGATGTGGAAGTGGTGGGCGACATTTCGGCGGCGCTCTGGGAACTGAACCGTATGCATGCCGGACAGGATCCTGCTGACGGAATGGGCTACGCTAGCGGACAAGATCCTGCTACCGGAAAGGACTCCGCTTCAGGGCAGGACTCCGCTGCCGGGCTGGATGTCGCCGCCGGACTGGACATGGATAGCGAACTCGGCACAGGTCCCGACACAACCGACAGCGGAAGCGACGGGCTTTTCCTCAAAATGGAAAAAGGATGGTTCGAAACGGTACGCGACCGCATTCGCAATGACCTGGAAACCTACCGTCCGGATGGCGGCGACAGCCTCACAGTACCATCAGCTCTGCACATCATCCGCAAGATGCTGGGGGATGACGGATTGCTGCTCAGCGACGTGGGTACGCACAAAATGTGGATAGCACGCAACTACCCGACGTATTGTCCCAATGGATGCCTCATCAGCAACGGATTGGCCAGCATGGGGATAGCATTGCCCGGAGCCATAGCCGCATCCATCCAGCAACCCGGACGCCAGATCGTGGCGGCCATGGGCGACGGGGGATTCCTGATGAACGCGCAGGAACTTGAGACGGCCCGGCGCCTCGGTACCTCTTTTGTCGCCATCGTTTTCAACGACAATGATTACGGACTGATAAGCTGGAAGCAGCAGCTTTCGCGCAGCAAGTCCGTGAGCACGCGCATCGGAAATCCGGATTTCCCCGCTTTTGCGAAGAGTTTCGGGGTGGATGGGTACCGCGCCGCCACAGCTTCTGAGCTTGAGGAACGGCTTGGCGAGGCGCTTCGGAAGGACGCGGTGAGCGTGATCGAAGTACCGGTGGACACCCATGTAAACGACGAACTGGTGAAAAGGCTGGATAAATACTGGAAAGAGAAGTAATCTGGTGGATAGATGCAGCCAGGTCGCAGTGCGACTGGAGTCGGTCGAAAAAGGCGGTGTCCTTCGGTGCTGTTAGATTGAAAAACCGGCATTCTGGAATCTGAGATGAGTAACAAAACAAGAGGAAATCATGAGCTTGAAAGTGATGAACCCGGCAGACGGATCCTTGGTCCGCACCTATGAACAGATGAGCAAGGAGGAGATGTGGGATGTGCTGGATCGCAGCCAGAAAACATGGCTTGAATGGCGAAGAACCTCTTTTAGCGAGCGCAGCCGCCTCATGAAGAAAGCTGCGGACCTGCTACGTGACAGGTCGCAATCCTATGCCAAAATGATGACCCTGGAAATGGGCAAGACCCTGAAATCGGCCGTGGCTGAGGTGGAAAAATGCGCGTGGGTGTGCGATTATTACGCCGACAACGCTGAGAAATTCCTGTCCGAAGAACCGGTGGAGAGCGATGCCTCCGAAAGCTTCATCACCTACAATCCGCTCGGGGTTGTCCTGGCTGTCATGCCGTGGAATTTCCCGTTCTGGCAGGTATTCCGGTTCGCCGCCCCCGCGCTGATGGCCGGCAATACCGGCCTGCTAAAGCACGCCAGCAACGTGCCAGGCTCCGCCCTGGCCATCGAAGAGGTGTTCCGCGACGCCGGATTCCCGCCGGACGCCTTCCGCTCGCTGCTTGTCAAAACCTCGTGGGTGGATGAGCTGCTCGGACATGAGCACATCAAGGCGGCTACGTTGACAGGCAGCGGTCCGGCCGGCAGCGCCGTGGCTTCCCGGGCCGGAGAAATGCTCAAAAAGACGGTTCTGGAGCTGGGTGGAAGCGATCCGTACATCGTTCTGGAGGACGCGGACCTGGACGCAGCCGCATCCACCTGTGTAACCAGCCGGCTGATCAACGGCGGACAGAGTTGCATTGCCGCAAAGCGGTTCATCGTGGTCGAATCCGTTCTGGATCCCTTCACCGAGAAATTCGTGGGGGGCATGAAAGCCGCAAAGATGGGGGATCCGATGGATGAGGAATCGACACTGGGGCCAATGGCCAGGGAGGATCTGCGTGACGAGCTGCACGAACAGGTGCGGAAATCGGTGAAACAGGGAGCGAAATGCGTGCTTGGCGGTGAAATCCCTGACCGGAAGGGCGCCTGGTACCCGCCGACGGTACTAACAGGCGTGAAACCGGGAATGGCGGCATTCGATGAGGAACTTTTTGGGCCGGTGGCTGCGATTATTCCGGCCCGTGATGAAAAAGAAGCGGTGGAACTGGCCAACAACTCGGTATTCGGGCTTGGCGCGGCTGTTTTCACCGGGGATGCGGCCCGCGGCCGGCGTATTGCGGCCGAAGAGCTTGAGGCGGGTTCGTGCTTTGTCAACGAGTTAGTGAAATCCGATCCGCGCCTGCCTTTCGGCGGCATCAAGACCAGCGGTTATGGACGGGAATTGTCGTATCTTGGGATTCGAGAATTCACGAATATCAAGACGGTGTACGTTGCCTGAGGCAGCCGGGCACCACATCCAACACTATTTACTCGCACTACCCGTACTGACATGCCGTCATACCGTTACAGGATGCCCCCGGAATGGGAGCCACATGAAATGACCCTGCTCACCTGGCCGGACAACAGGGAAACCTGGCCGGGGATTCGACTTAACCGCGTGGAGCACGTCTACGCCGATATTCTGGAGGCGCTCACGCCGCATGAGAATGTCTTGCTGCTTGTCGCCAATGAGGATGCGCAGCAGGCGGCCGCATCCATGATCCAGAACAGGAATGTTGACTGGAACCGGGTGCGGCTGGTTCGGATGCCGACCAATGACGTTTGGATTCGCGATTATGGACCCATCACCCTGCTCAGGGAGCAGCTATCCGGTCAGGAAGTGGACCAGAATATGCTGGAAAGTACCGATTCTGGCCAACTTGATGTGCCGCAAAGCGACTGGCAGGTCGGCCAGAAAACAGGTCATCAAACAGCTCATCAGGGCCACCGGTATCCTGAAAAGCAAACCCGCTCTGCCCGCGAAAATAAAGTTCGTGATATGGTGATGTGCGACTGGGGGTATAATGCCTGGGGTGGAAAGTATCCTCCATTTGAAGACGACGATGCCATTCCCGGAAAACTGGCTGAACTGCTGGATTACCCGCTCGTCTCTCCGGGCATGATCCTGGAGGGCGGCTCCATCGAAGTCAACGGAGCTGGCTTCCTGCTGACCACCGAATCCGTTCTGCTCAACCCCAACCGAAATCCGGAGATGAGCCGGTTTCAGATCGAAAAAAACCTGCGGAAATACCTCGGTGTGGATAAGGTCCTCTGGCTCAAACGCGGGTTGCGCGGTGATGACACCGACGGGCACATCGACGATCTGGCTCGGTTCGTCGGTCCACAGACCATCGTGACCTCAGTCAGCGAAGATCCGTCCGATCCCAACTATGAAGTGCTCAAGGAGAATCGCGAGATCCTGGCCAATGCAACGGACTGCAAGGGCGTTCCTTTCGAGGTGATTGAATTACCGATGCCCTCAACACGAATCGATGGCACCACGGTGGACGGTTCGGAGTACGTCCCGGCCAGCTACGCCAATTTCTACATTGCCAACGAGTGTGTGCTTGTACCGCTCTACGACGACCGCTACGACGACCAGGTGCTGAAGCTGTTCCGCAAACTGTTCCCGAAGCGCACCATCAAGGGCATTCCGTGCAAAGACCTGGTGTGGGGACAGGGATCCATCCACTGCATAACCCAGCAGGTGCCCAAACTGCGGGATTTCAGGTAATTAGGGTGCACAATGATTTTGATGTCCGTTCGTCGTATTATGTAAAAATATTTGCAACCCTGATAAATACAACAAATGCGGAGTGAGCGGAGAATGAAGTACCTGTCCATCAATATTCTGGCCGTCATGGCCATAGTACTGCTTGCATCCTGCAGCTCCCGTGCCCAGGAAAACGGGTTCACGAATGTCCATCCTGGGGGGCTCGCAGGGTTCCTTGAGGAAAACAACGCCGTCATCCTCGACGTACGAACTCCACGTGAGTGGGATGGAGGAAAGGTGGAATCTGCACTTACATTTAACCTGGGCCACCCCGGATTCAACGATGCCATCGCTGAACTCGACCGGGACGTCACCTACCTGGTTTATTGCAATTCAGGCAACCGCAGCCGCATTGCATCGCAGCGCATGGTTGAGATGGGCTTCACCAATGTCTTCAATTACAACGGCTACCACTACCAGATCCGGGAAGAGTACGAGGAACTGGAAAAAGAGCGGTCCAGATAGTTCGAAAAATTCTTATTTTATTCCGCTGAAGAGCAATTGGAATTTTTCACTGTCGAACATTATTTATGAGCGTGGATACGCAATTCGAGACGGTAATAGGACTGGAAGTACACGCGCAGCTGCTAACGGAATCGAAGGCATTCGCCCCGGTGTCGAACCGTTTCGGATCAGCGCCCAACACCAATGTCACCCCGCTCTGCCTGGGACACCCCGGAACCCTGCCTGTTCCCAACGTGAACCTGATCCGTTATGCGGTGAAACTTGGCCTGGCCACTGGCTGCAAGATCCGATCCAAATCCATCTTCGCACGCAAGAACTACTTCTATCCGGACATGCCCAAGGGCTATCAGATCTCCCAGTTCGAGACGCCCATCTGCTACGATGGCCATATGGATATCGAAATGGAGGATGGCAGCACCCGCCGGATCGGCATCACCCGCATCCACATGGAAGAGGACGCCGGCAAATCCATCCACGACCAGGACCCGCACAACACGCTCATCGACCTGAACCGAGCCGGCACACCGTTGCTGGAAATCGTCTCCGAGCCGGATATCCGCAGCCCGAAGGAGGCCGGGGCCTACATGCGCAAGATCTGGCAGATCGTCCGTTACCTGGGCGTGTGCGACGGCAACATGGAGGAGGGAAGCCTTCGCTGCGATGCCAACGTGTCCATCCGTCCCGTCGGGCAAAAAGAGTTCAACACGCGCACCGAGATCAAGAACCTGAACTCGTTCCGCAATGTGGAGCGCGCGCTGGTTTACGAGGTGGAACGCCAAAAGGATTTGGTCCGCTCGGGCGGTTCGGTCATCCAGCAGACCCTTCTTTGGGACCCGAACGAAATGCGCACCAGGCAGATGCGATCCAAGGAGGAGGCGCACGACTACCGCTATTTCCCGGAGCCGGACATCCCGCCCGTGGTGGTCACGGACGAAATGCTCGAAGAGATCCGCCTGGAAATCCCCGAGCTGCCCGAAGCGCGCCGCCGCCGTTATGTCAGCGAATTCGGCCTCACCGATTTTGATTCGTCCGTGTTGACCGAGGACCGCCCGCTGGCCGACTTCTTCGAATCGATCCTGGAGCACAGCGCATCTGCCAAACCCACTGCCAACCTCATCATCACCGAAATCCGGCGCATCCTCAACGAGAAAGCCCTCGGCATCACAGAATTCCCGGTCAGCCCGCTGCGCCTCGCCGGCCTGCTGGCCCTTCGAGAGGGGGACAAGATCAGCTCATCGGCCATGCAGACCCTGCTGGATGCCATGGTGGATGCCGGTCCGGATGCCAAAACCACGGCCGAAGAGCTGGCGCAGAAGTTGAACCTGCTGCAGGTATCCGACACCGGCTTCCTCGATCCCATTGTCGATGAGGTGCTGCGCAGCAACCCCGAAGAGGTGCAGCGCTATCTTGGTGGCAAAAAAGGGCTCATAGGCTTTTTCATCGGCCAAATCATGCAGAAATCGCAGGGCAAAGCCAATCCGGGCATGGTCAGGGACCTCGTCCAGAAGAAAATCACCGAATTTGAATAAAATGCTGAAAATCCTGCCGGCTGAAAACCAACATACCCAATTCCAACCTGACGGAAACTTCCAGATAGAACCTGTTTGATGAACAACCTGATGAACCAAAATCAGCCGCATTGCCAAGCCTGCAGCCGCTCATCCTCACCAAAATCTTTCGGGTGGATGGGGCTTGCGCTGTTGACGGCGGTGATCCTCTCCGTCTCCGGTTGCGGCAACAGCCGGGAGGAGCCGGCATCCGAACCGGCTGAGGAACGTACACGGGTGTACGGATCCATTACGCTGGATGATAATTTCACGCCGCGTCCAGGCGACACCCTGGCCACGGAGGGCACCGGCGTTCTGCTACTGGACTTGACCGGCAGACCGGACACTTTGTTCCGCGCCGTCACCGATGCACTTGGCACTTTTGACGGCGAAGCCGTTTTCCCCGGGCAGGGCGCCTACACAATAAGGTTGTACCGCAATGAACGCCGTTTGGCGGACAGCACACTTATCCTTGCCCATCAGGACACGATCCGTATCGAAGGATCACTGCCGCGTTTTGCAG
Source organism: Balneolales bacterium (assembly GCA_007132975.1). Lineage (GTDB taxonomy): Bacteria > Bacteroidota > Rhodothermia > Balneolales > Natronogracilivirgulaceae > SKNL01. The sequence goes on along the minus strand of SLNO01000047.1, from coordinate 46,873 downwards.
GGTCGGCCCGCTTCCATTCCGCCGAAAACGAAGCGATGCGCACGTTGAACCGCCTGGAGCGGCAATACAACCGCGTCATTCAGATTGCCGCAGCCGGCGGTATCGCACAGGACACCATCCCTTATGTGCTCGATAACTGGAGCTCCATATTCTGGGAAGTCTGGGATGCCTGGCCGGGCACTGTTGCGGCGCGTATAGCTGCCCGCGAATCGTTGCGCATGCTTGAAGACCGCAACGACGAGCTGCTCTTGCAGCGGCTGCGGGATTATGGAGACGACGAGAACATCCGCATGCTGGCCGCAAGGTTCGGCTTCATGTCGGTGCTGCAGAACAGCGGGCTGGATGCGGCCATCGCCTGGGCAGATTCCCTCGAGGCCGAATCCACATCGCAGGAAACCAGGCTCAGGATTGCCAAGAACCGCATTGAAGTTCTGTACGACAGTTCCCGAATCGACCAGGCGCGCAGCCGAATACGCGACTATGAAGCCCGTTTTGCCGGCGACCAGGAGGCCGACGCCTGGCTCTCAGTGATGCGCCGTGACGTTGAGGAGCTGTCCCCCGGCATGCGCTTGCCAGGTTTTGAGCTGGAAGTGCTGTTGCCGGAAAGAGGGGACGATGACCAGCCCCAAACCGGTTTTTTGACACTGGAGGATTTGAGCGGTGCCCCGTCATTGGTGGAAGTTGTGTCGCTGGCCGACCGCCTGTATCAGGCCAGCTATCCGCAGCTGCAGACGCTCTACCTCATTTTCAACCAGGAGGATGTGCAGTTCCTGTCCATCCCCATTGAGCAGAGCGCCATCGCCGTGCGAGCATTTTACGAAGAAAGGGGTCAGGACTGGCCCGTGGCAAGGGCTGGCGCCTTCGCCGAAACCGACCTGGAAGAGCAGTGGAACATCTATGAGATGCCAGTCCGCTTTCTGATCAACGCCGAAGGGCGCATCATCCGAAAATTCCATGGTCACAACATTAATGAAATACTTATTGAACTGAACAGACTCATAAACGACGGAGAAATATCATGAGAAGTATATTAATAGCCGGAAACTGGAAAATGAACATGGGTCCGAAAGAGACCGCAGACTTTTTTGCGCAACTGGACGATTCCGCACAGAAGAATATCGAAGGGGTGGATGCGGCCGTGTGTCCGCCATTCGTGTCACTTTCCGCAGCTTTCTCGGCCCGCAAATCCGGTAGCGCCGTGAAAATCGGTGCGCAGAATGTCCATTTTGAGGACAACGGAGCATACACCGGAGAGATCAGCACATCCATGCTGAACGAACTTGGCTGTGACTTCGTGATCCTGGGCCACTCCGAGCGCCGGGAGTATTTCGGCGAAGACGATGCCATCATCAATAAAAAAGTCAAGAAAGCACTTGCCGCCGGTGTCACACCCATCGTCTGTGTCGGCGAAGTGCTGGCCGAACGCAAGGAAAACCGCCATTTTGACGTGGTGAAGGAGCAGACCGCCGGATCGCTGGCCGGGCTCTCCGCCGACGAACTCAAAAAGATCGTCATCGCCTATGAGCCGGTCTGGGCCATCGGGACCGGCGAGACAGCCTCACCCGAACAGGCACAGGAAATGCATGCCTTCATCCGCAAGGAGCTGGCCGCACAGTTCGGCGAAGAAGCCGCCGCCACCGTTCGCATCCTCTATGGCGGAAGCATGAAACCCGGCAACGCCGACGAACTGCTCAAGCAGCCGGATGTGGATGGCGGACTCATCGGCGGTGCAAGCCTGAAACCGTCCGACTTCAGCCAGCTGGTGGCCATCGCCGCCGCCCAATAGCAACCACAGTCCAAAACGATGGCGCAACACAACGTACTCATTCTTGGATCGGGCGGAAGGGAACACGCACTGGCGTGGTCCCTGAGCCGGTCCCCGCTTCCGGGCAAACTCTACATCACCCCCGGCAACCCGGGTACCGCAGAACTTGGCGAAAATGTGACGATTACCCCGGCTGAAGGGGCACCACCGGGACCGGATGCATGGTTCGAAGCGGTTGAGGCCTTTCTCACGGAAAAAGAAATAGGACTTACGGTCGTGGGACCCGAACAGCCGCTGGTAGATGGCATCACCGACTATCTGGAAGAGCGGGGCCACAAGGTGTTCGGACCCTCCAAAGTCGCCGCCCAACTGGAAGGAAGCAAAACCTTCGCCAAGTGGATTATGCACAAATACCGGATCCCGACGGCCGGTTCCATAGAGTTCAGTGGTGAAGCGGTACTGGACAACCTTGAGAAGTGGCTGAGCACGGAGAACCAGAAATGGCCGGTGGTGATCAAGGCCGACGGGCTCGCTGCGGGCAAAGGCGTTTTCATCAGCCGATCAAGGCCTGAAGCCCTGGAACATCTCGGCAAGATCCGCAATGACGCCGCCCTGCTCAAAGCCGCAGGCAAAGTGATCGTTGAGGAGTTCATGGAGGGCGAAGAGGCATCGGTATTCGCGGTCACGGACGGGCGCAATGCGCGTCTTCTCATTTCGGCACAGGACCACAAACGCATCGGCGAAGGGGATACCGGGCTGAATACCGGCGGGATGGGCGCCTATGCACCGGCGCCGGTGATCGACGATCGCATGCTCAAGCTGGTCGAAGACACCATCCTCTATCCAACCCTCGAAGCAATGCAACAGGAGGGACATCCCTACCGCGGCGTGCTCTACCTTGGTCTCATGATCACCCGGGAGGGTCCAAAAGTGGTCGAATACAACTGCCGCTTTGGCGATCCGGAGTGCCAGGTTTTGCTGCCAGCCCTGAAATCAGACCTTCTTGAGCTGATGCTGGCGACGGTTAACCATGAACTGGACAAGTCGGAAGTGGTTATGTCGGACGATCATTTCTGCTGCGTTGTACTGGCATCAGGAGGGTATCCGGAAGCCTATGCCAAAGGCAAGGAGATCACCGGCATCTCCAAGGTGTCAGATGGCGCAATGGTCTTCCACAGCGGAACGCGTCATGAGGGTGGTAAACTGCTCACCAACGGAGGCCGGGTCCTCAACGTTGTAGCAAGTGGATCCGATCTTAGATCCGCCATCGACAATTGCTATCGGGAAGTCGAAAAAATCTCGTTTGAAAATGCCGTCTACCGTCGCGATATTGGCGCAAAAGGGCTCCGCAGACTGCAATAAATCGGAGGTGGGCATGGCAAGGCAAACGACAGCTCGGTATATTGAGAATATCAGCAATGGCTCGTAACAAAACCAGCCACTAATGGCATCATCTCCAAATTATCGCCGCTTCAATGCGATGTTCATGTTGATGTTTTTCATCCTTGCAGGGGTGCACATGCCCGAGTTGAATGCCGGTAACAGAACAGCGTCCGTCTCGGTACTGCTGACCGGCCTTGAGGATGCCCGAAGCATACGCGTATCCACACTCGGCAACATATTTATTGTTGAAACAGGCCGGCACCGCATCCTCAAAACAGACAGGGACGGGGTGCGGGTGGATTCGGTCGGCCGCCTTGGCAATGGTGATTATCAGCTTGACTTGCCTGTCGCAATCGATCCCACCAATGAGCTGAAGATCTATGTGGCCGATAGGAACAACCGGCGCATTCAGGTGTTTGACAGGCGCATGCAGTACCTGTCCACCCTGCAGATGCCCCAGAGGGCCGGGCTTCCCTCGCGTTACCTGCCTGCCAAACTGGTGGTTGATCCGTCCGGCAACATCTTTTTCTTCGATGAGGACCGCCATGTGATGTACAGGTTTGACAGCCACGGTCAGTATGAGCTGGATTTTGAACTTTTCGGTGATGACGGACGCATCATGCCCGTTGCCATGGCCATTATGGACGATGAGTTGTGGGTGGCAGGGGAGAGAGGGCAGCTTCTTCACAGGTTCACCTCGCACGGATCCTATCTTGGCTTCATTTATGCCCCGGAGCCGGCCCGGTCCCTTCGCGCCGGTGGAGGGTCATTGTGGATGCTGGGTTCTGACCACATCATGCAGATTGACGCCGGTGGCCGGATCCTCCGATCACAAAGGCTGCCGGATGTACCAGGTGATGCTACGGAATCCCGAAGGCAAAATCTGAGACAAAATGCGGCAAGCGGCCACTGGCACAGTTTTGACATCAGAGACAACACCATCTATTTACTTAACAGAAGAATGCTGGTCCGCATGGCACTCACCGAATGAGGTCCGGTCCGCATCCACCCGGCAGGCACCGATCCCGACATCGGTAATCGAGAGGCCGCCAAAACAACACCATTAAACAAGCATTATGGAACAGTCATACAGAACCTGGCGCAACTATTTATTCAATGCGGATATCCCCTTCGCTGACAAGGCCTGGACCGTCTATCGGCATCAATTTGAACACCAGCCCGTCTACAGGCGATTTTGTGAGGACCTTCAGGTACTGCCGCCAGAGAACGGAAATGGCGGCACAGTTCCGGATGCCGATTCTATTCCTATGATCCCCATTCAGGTTTTCCGTGATGCAACTGTGCGGGCAGACTATGTTGAAGCGCCGCAAGCTGTGTTTCGCAGCAGTGGTACTACCGGATCGAATCAGAGTACCCATGAAATTGCTGATCTGAGGCTCTATCTTGAATCGTGCTATAGGGGATTCGAGCAATTTTATGACCCCGACGAATTTATGCTGCTTGCATGGCTGCCAGGTTATGCTGAAAATCCGGACTCCTCCCTGGTGACCATGATCGAACACCTTATCCAGCGTGACAACAGCGGGAAGAGCGGGTTTTTGCCGCTGGATAAGTCGCTTTCTGGTGTGGATCTTGTTACTTTTTCCGACGTGAACACGGTATCGTTTCTCAACAAACGTCGCCAGCGCCGATACTTGCGCAGGACCGATGAAAGCGAAAAAGGTGGCGGGTCTCAGGATAAGGATAGGCGTGTGATGCTGTTCGGACCGGCATTCGGATTGTTGGATATGGTGGAAAGAGGTGCTCCCAAGCTGCCCGCTGATGCCATTGTAGTGGAAACAGGCGGCATGAAGACCCACCGGCGCGAAATCTCTAAGGAGGACCTTCGTGTGAAGCTGGCAGAAGGGTTCGGGCTGCCGGCCGCTTCCATCCACTCAGAGTATGGAATGGCTGAAATGTGCAGTCAGGCCTGGGATACAGGGGCGGGGAGTTTCAAGTGTCCGCCATGGCTGCGGATCACCGTTCGCAACCCTGAAAACCCGATGGAGTTATTGCCACCGGGTAAGGAGGGTCTCATTGGTATTATGGATCTGGCCAATGTGCATTCGCTTGCATTCTTTCTGACGCAGGATCGCGGGTTGGAGTTGCCGGACGGGTCGTTCCAGGTCCTTGGACGGTGGGACCAGGCCGAACTGCGCGGCTGCAACTTCCTCGTGGAGTAGAAGCCGGCAGCAGCCGGTTTCAGGATCATCACCACAACAGGAAAACCAATTGCATGGTCACGGGCAAAGAAAAAATCGAAGACCGTATTGAACTGATCTGCGAGGCAATCGCGGCCTGGCTGGATAACGAGGACGATATCCTGTCCAGAACAGCAGACCGTACCGCCACCGAGGGCCTTTTCCCCCGTCACGATGTGATGTTCATGCTCGACAGCATCGCCGAAACCGTCACCCCGGATGCTTTGCGTGGCTGGGTCAGCAGGGTTGCGGCTCAAGGGACATCCGAGCTGCGCGAAACGGCCGGTTCCGGTGCAATCGATCCCGAAAGCCACCCGCGCAACAACCACATACTCTGTCTGCACGCCGGAAATCTCCCCCTTGTCGGATTTCAGGACATCATAGCAACATTGCTCTCCGGTTCTGTCTATCATGGAAAACTTTCAAGAAAGGATCCGTGGCTTGCAGACGGCTTGCTTCGGATATTGCGTAAACGCCTGCCCGAGCTGCTGGGTGGATGGGCAGTGCGCCTCGAAGATCTCGACAAGGCAGGAGCAGACAGAGTGCTATTTGCAGGAGCAGACGCATCCGTCCCGGAAGTGCAGCGCCGTATCCATGAGCTCGGACTCGCATCCAACCGTGCACTTTTCCTGCCAAGGACGGCACGTTACTCTATGGCATGGATCTCCGAGGCGGATTTTCTGGATGATGAAACCCGGCTCAGCAAGCAACTCATAGATGCCATGCTCCGCTACGAAGGCCGCGGCTGCCGCTCTCTGGTACTCGTGGTCGCCGAGCGCAGCCTGGGGGAATTTGCCGGATCGCTTGGCGATGCTGCGGAAGTCTTTACCAGGCAAAATCGTCCGTCGCATTGGCGTAAACCAGGTGTTAGTTACTGGAGGAGCTACCTGAAAAGCACGGGTAAAGAGGTCTACGATTTGGGTGGGCAGATCATTACCGATGATCCCGAGCTCATTGGCCGGGATGATGTCATCTGCTGGCTGAAAGGTTCCCGTGAGGATGTGGTGCGGCTGGCCAGGCAGGCGGGCCCTCAGCTGCAGCAGGTGTACCTGTACACCGGTCGGGACCCGCTCGGCCTTGAATCCGGCGAACTGCTGCAGAATTCCGAAGAAATCCGAATGGAACCGCTCTCCAAAGCCCAGAGGCCGCCCATTGACTGGCAACCCGATGGCATCGATGTGCTTGGATGGCTGTGGGCGACCTGAGCTATGCCATCAATCTTCGTAGATCATCTTGCGGGTCATGCCGCCGTCGATGACAAGTTGTTGACCCGTGATGAAACGGTTTGCGGGATGTCCCAGATACAGGCAGGCCCGGGCAATGTCTTCAGGTTTGCCGACCCGGCCGGATGGATGCTGGCTGTGGTCGATATCGCGCAGCGTTTCCGGGTCGCCGGTGTGTATCCATCCCGGAAGGATGGCATTGACCGACACTTTCTGCTCCGCCAGCGACATGGCCATGGCGTGAGTGAGCGCCAGCATTCCGCCCTTGGAAGCGGCATATGCCTCGGATCCGGGCTCGGACATCAGGGCGCGGGTAGAAGCGATATTGATGATGGAACCGCCTTCGGTCATGAACCGCGAAGCCTCACGCGAACAAACGAAAGCACCTCTCAAATTGGTGTTCAGAACTTTGTCCCACTCTTCCAGGCGCAGTTCATGAAGCGGCTTGAAGCCGGCAATACCGGCATTGTTAACCAGGATGTCGATGGTGCCGTTGGCAGAACCTGACGCGGCACGTGCAATCATGGAGTGAATTGACTCCGGCTCCGAGACATCGGCACGAATGAATAGCGCGCCCCCGTCAGAGTCGCCGCCCCCATCGTTGAGCGAACGCTCCAGGGCCATACCGGCCGCCTCGTCAATGTCGGCAATCACCACCCGGGCATGTCCCGCCGCAAAAGCAATGGCAATGGATTGGCCGATCCCGTTGGCCCCGCCTGTAACGATTACGGTTTTCCCCCGGAAGGGTTCCTTGTAGCTGGTCTGTTCGTTTATCATGGCAGCGTCCTGTTGAATTATGAGGCAAGATTGACATCCACCCGGATATGTCCGAGTGTTCTTTCAAAGTAAGCATATTGCCATCAAAAGACAGCAGGCAGGGCATGCCACAGCTTCAATAAGCGGAAAAAAAACCGTATCTTCATCCATCCCAAAACGGCCCGAACACCTCTCCGTAAAGTTTTTTCAAGGGCTTCGGAAAGCAGCGGTCCCGGCACCGTACGCATCCGGCATTACTGAACTTCCCACATATCAGCAACATGAACGAATACAAACCCTCAGAGATCGAACCGAAATGGCAGCAGTACTGGCTTGAGAACAAGACCTTCCGCACAGATGACACCGACCTGAGCCAGCCAAAATTCTACGTTCTGGACATGTTCCCCTACCCGAGCAGTTCGGGCCTGCATGTGGGTCATCCCGAGGGGTATACGGCCACCGACATCCTGGCCCGATACAAGCGGATGAACGGGTTCAACGTGCTGCACCCGATCGGGTGGGATGCATTCGGACTTCCGGCGGAACAGTATGCCATCAAGACGGGTACGCATCCGAGGGTCACCACCAATGAGAACATCGACGGTTTTCGCCGCCAGTTGCAGGCGCTCGGGTTCAGCTACGACTGGGACCGCGAAGTGGATACCACCGACCCGGCATATTTCCGCTGGACGCAATGGATTTTCCTGAAGCTGTATGAGCAAGGTCTCGCATATGAGGCGAGCGTGCCTGTGAACTGGTGCCCTGAGCTCGGGACGGTCCTGGCCAACGAAGAGGTTATCGACGGCAAGAGCGAGGTCGGCGGTTTCCCGGTGGAGCGCAGGCCGATGCGGCAGTGGATGCTCAAGATCACGGCATACGCCGAGCGCCTGCTGCAGGATCTTGAAGAGCTGGACTGGCCCGAATCCATCAAGGAGATGCAAAGGAACTGGATCGGCAAGTCGGAGGGGGCAAATGTGGTGTTCCCGATGAAAACAGCCGATGGGGACGTACAGGAAAGCATCGAGGTTTTTACCACGCGTCCCGATACCCTTTTTGGGGCAACCTACATGGTGCTCGCGCCGGAACATCCGCTGGTGGACCGCGTCACCACCGACGCGCAGAAAGAGGCCGTTTCGGCCTACCGGCAAACGGCGGCCAACAAGACCGACCTGGACCGCACCGACCTCAACAAGGATAAAACCGGCGTGTTCATCGGTGCTTTCGCGGTCAACCCGGTCAATAACGAAGAGATTCCGGTGTGGATCGCAGACTATGTGATGATGTCCTACGGTACCGGAGCGATCATGGCGGTGCCGGGACACGATGAGCGGGACTGGGAATTTGCCCGAAAATACGACCTGCCGATCGTTGAGGTTGTCAAGGGCGGTGATGTCACAAAAGAGGCATATGTCGACTCGCAAGACGGTATCTGCGTGAATTCAGCCAACGACGAAGTGTCGATCAACGACCTGCCGGTGCCTGAGGCCAAGAAGAAGATCACAAAGTGGCTGGAAGAAAAGGGGCTTGGCAAATATGCGGTCACCTACAAGCTGCGAGATTGGCTTTTTTCCCGGCAGCGGTACTGGGGCGAACCTTTCCCGGTGATCCATGTGGACGGCCAACCCAAGCCGCTTCCCGAAGACCACCTGCCCATCACCCTGCCGGACATGGACGATTTCCAGCCTACCAAAACTGGCGAACCACCGCTGGCCAAGGCAAAGGACTGGCTGGAAACCACCGATCCCGAGACCGGAAAGCCGGCAATCCGGGAGACCAACACCATGCCGCAATGGGCCGGTTCGTGCTGGTACTATCTGCGCTATATCAGCCCGGATTATGAAAAAGGACCGGTAGACCCCGAAAAGGAGAAATACTGGATGCCGGTGGATCTCTACGTCGGCGGCGCCGAACACGCGGTGCTTCACCTGCTCTACGCGCGTTTCTGGCACAAGGTGCTGTTCGATATCGGGGTAGTATCCACAAAAGAGCCTTTTCAGCGTCTGGTTAACCAGGGCATGATCCTGGGAGAGCTGGAGTTCACCGCCTACAAAGATGCCGCGGGCAGCTATGTCCCGGCAGACAGCATGAATGGTACAGGCGATGAGCTGGAGCGGGTGAAACTCGAGGAAAAGGATGTGGAAAAGCGCGGGGACCGGTTTGTGCTGAAGGGTACCGATACGGTTGTGGATGCGCGCTCGTTCAAGATGTCGAAATCCCGCGGAAACGTCATTAATCCCGACGATGTCGTGGAGCAGTATGGCGCGGATGCCCTGCGGCTGTATGAAATGTTCATGGGTCCGCTTGAGCAGGTGAAACCCTGGAGCATGCAGGGAGTGGAGGGGGTCTACCGTTTCCTGAAACGCGTCTGGCGCGTGTTCATTGACGAGGAGGCGGGCGGTCTGAACCCTGCCGTCCGGCGTTCGGTCAACAGTGGCGGCACGCCTGCCGTCGCCCCGGATCGCGCACAACTGAAAATGTTGCATGAGACCATCAAAAAAGTGACCGAGGACATCGAGGGACACCGGTTCAACACCGCTATCTCCGCGCTGATGATCTTCACGAACGAAGCCATGAAATGGGATGTGCGTCCGGTGGAAGTGCTCAAGCCGTTCCTGCTGATCCTTTCCCCGTTTGCCCCGCATCTGGCCGAGGAGCTTTGGGAGCAGCTTGGCGAAATTGAAGGTGGAAAGGGGGGTGCAAAGAAGACCCTTGCTTACGAACCCTGGCCTGAGTACCAGGAGGAACTGTTGCAGGCCGACACCAAAGTCTATGCCGTGCAGGTCAATGGCAAGGTGCGCGGACAGGTGGAAGTGCCGTCTGACCGCGCCACCGACAAGGAGTTTGTCCTTGACGCAGCCCGAAATGAAACAGCCGTCAGCAAACACCTCGAAAAAGGGCAGGTGGTCAAGGAGATCTTCGTACCCAACCGGGTGATCAACTTCGTGCTGAAGTAATCAAATCGCCTTGGAAGGTCGTCTGCCTGCACTCAGCAATCAGGTTGCTGGCAGACTATCTGCAGCCAACAAATTCGTGGTCAGCTTGTCGTCACAGTTGGCACATTCGTTTTTTTAATCTCAGCCATGCCCCAGAAAATCCGAAACCTGTGTAGTAAGCTCATTCAGCGGGGTTACCACCACACCATCTGAGATCGGATAGCTCTCCTTGACGGGAGAGGCGATGAATGTAAGGTCTGCCTGGATATCCTTCAGGGCATTCTTGTTGCCGGATGACAGCTCTGGCTTCATGGATGGCCGGCATTCAATGGCAACGACCATGGACCCGGACTCAATGATGATATCCACCTCATTGCCATAGCTTGAACGATAGAAATAAATAGGCAGGCTCGAGAAATGAATCTTGAGGTGCATCAGGACCACCGATTCCCAGAGTGAGGCCCAGACGGGATGGCCATAGGCAGCTTCAAAACCCGGCAGTTGCAGCAGGGCACAGGTAATGCCGGGGTCTGATATGTAGATTTTTGGTGATTTCACCAGTCGTTTATTTGATTTCCCGTGCCAGGCCTCCAACTGGGTGACCATATACATCTTATTCAGCACATCAATGTAGTTCCGGATGGTATTGTGGCTGACTTCAAGGGAAGTCCCGATCTTGCTGTAATTGACGGTCTGACCGTTGCTGTTGGCCAGCATTGGAAGCAACCGGCGCATGGTGCGATGTGTGATACCAGCGAACTGCGGCAGATCCCGCTGAAGGAAGGAATTGATGTATTCTAAACGCCAATCCATGGATTTCTCATCCGATTCAGCCATGAGCGAAGGATAGTATCCCCCACGAGTCAGGTATGATTCAAGGCTCACTTTCTCAGCCATTTCCATGTAAAGATGGGTAGGCAGATGGATGAATTTGATGTAACCAAATAGTGCTTGCGGATCCTGCCCAAGCAGTTCCCTGGAGGCTCCGCCAAGAAGCAGGTACATTCCAGGACGCTTGCGCTCATCCACCGTGCGCTTCAGGACATCAAAAAGATTTGGCACGTGATGTAATCCGTCAATACAGACCAGCTTGTCAATCTGGGAATTAAAAAACCACTCCGGATCGTCAAGCTTCTGAAGATCGGCCGGGTGCTCCAAATTCAGGTAAAGTGTCTCCCTCCCGCGAATTTTCGATAACAGTTGTTTGGCGAGCATTGATTTGCCACTGTGCCGCGATCCCGTGACGACCGTAACTGGTTTGGTTTGTAATGAGCGTGCAATTTCTTTTTCGATCAATCTTGGAAAATAGTCCATAGCCCTCGTGGTTTGTAAAGGTTGTTTACATTTTGCAGAAAGATATTGCACATTATGATTCATATTGTCAAGAAGAAAAATCGAGAAGTTTTCAGGAGATTCTGGATTCCGGCCGGAACTCGGTCACTTTCCATCAAGCAGTATGGTTAGCTGGTTCATGATGGTCGGCCTGATCTGCCGACCCATGTACGCAAGCTTGATCACTTTGCATGAGTACCCTGTCTTGCCTCGCGACAGAGTGCAACCATATCCACAATTTTATCCTCCTCTTGCAGTATCCGGGGCATTTTAGTCTGTGCATGGAGTGACTGGTGCTTTTCACGCCATTTGTACATCGCGTCTTTGGTGAGGTTCAGTACAACCGGCGGATGAATACCCATGCTTTCCCTGCGATTGTGATAATGCCGATTGATTTTTCGCAGGCTGGCATCAAGGCTGCTCGTGAATTCTTCGATATCACGCGGTTCATCCACCCATTGGATAAACCAGAAATGCCTCGGAGCCCCGATATCAGGATCTATCAGGCCACCCATGGCAAATACCGAAAACGTGGCACCTGCCTTCTGGGCTGCCTCTTCAAGGGCAGATTGAGCTTCATGAGACTCAACCGCTTCGCCAAACCGGTCAAAAATTTCAGAAACCCGTCCCACAACCTTGATCCGGGGCTGTTCAAGATCAGTGAATTCGATCACGTCATTGATCATGTACCGCCAGAGCCCGGAGTTGCTTGTGACAACCAGAGAGTAGGGCACCCCTTTTTTAACCTGCCAGGTCGGTACGGTTTTTTGCCCCTGCAGATTGTCCTTGTGTTCTTTGGGATGTGGAATCCACTCGTAAAAAACACCATTGTCCACTATGAGCCGGAGATCGCTGCGCGACAAGTCATCACTGAATGCGAAGTAGGACTCCGAGGCGCCATAGTTTTCGATGTAGTGCATGTCCAGACCCTCAAGAAGCTTGTCAAAGTGGGGCCGATACGTGTTCAGCGCTTCACCGCCACAGATGAGCAGGCGTAGGTTGGGCCAAACCTCGCGAATATGCTTTTTCCCAGTGATTTCCAGGGCGCGCTGAAAAAACCGCAGCGCCCAGGAGGGGATGGCCACGATTTTCCGGACATCGGATTTCACCGCCATTTCCAGGGTCCGGTCGAATTTCTCAGTCCACGCCTCCTGAATCATCGTCTGCGGTGAGCGTACCTGGAACAGGGAAAGCCAACCGGGAGAGAGCTTGGCAAGGTAAGCACTGATCTCACCCAGGCGAACATTTGACTTGGGGTCCAGCCGCTCAATATTCCCCGGCAGACTCACGTGACTTCCGAGGAAAAAATGGAAGAAGTTGGGGTTCTGTTTTATATAGGAGAGGATCACCTTGCGCATGAAGCGCTGGTCGCTGCGCAGGCGGTCTTCGCTCAGGGGAATGTGCTTCCCTTTGCCCGTCGTCCCTGCCGATACGGCAAAATTCTGGATTTTGTTAGGCCACAGGAGGTACTGTTCCCCTTTTTTCAACCGTTCGATATACGATTCAATGTCGTTGTACGTAACCATTGGCACGTTACGGACATATTCATCGAACCCGGTTATCCTTGAAAAACGATATTTTTTTCCGTATTCGGTTTGTGCTCCTTTACGGAGCATGTAGGCCAGTACTTTTTTCTGGGCCGATTCAACAGATGCAGGCATGGAAAAAGCGTATAAGAATTATTTCCGCTTCTCAATGGGTGTCCAAGGCAGGTTTTTCTCACCGACATAGAGCTGCCGCGGCCGTATCAAACGGTTGTTATCAGCCTGTTCGATGTAGTGTGCCGTCCACCCGGTGATACGGCTCATGGCAAAAATACAAGTGAACAGGTCTGGTTTGATACCCATGGAGTAGTACACGGTGGCCGAGAAAAAGTCTACGTTGGGATCAATGCCCTTCTCCTCTTTCATTACGGCCATGATCTTGTCAGACCACTCGTAGAGGTAGACGCTGTCGGTCTCCTCGGCAAGCGACTTGGCCATGACTTGCAAGTGTTTGGCCCGGGGATCCACCGTACGGTAAACCCGGTGTCCGAAGCCCATGACTTTTTTCCGTTCAGCCAGCCTTTCTTTGATGTAAGCCTCGATGTCGGCGTCCTTGTCAAGTTTGAGCAGCATATTCATAACCGCCGTATTGGCGCCACCGTGCAGAGGACCTTTAAGGGATCCAATAGCTCCGGTAACTGCGGAATAGATATCGGCCTGTGTCGAGCAAATAGCCCTTGCCGTAAAGGTCGAGGCGTTCATTCCATGCTCGGCATGGATGATCAGGCATATGTCCATGGTTTTTTCGGCGCTCTCTCCTGGACGCTCGCCGTTGAGCATGTAAAGGAAGTCATATGCGGTACTGCCTTCCTTCAGCGGTGAAAGGATTTCTTTTCCTTCTCGAGCACGTGCGTATCCGGCTATGATGGCGGGCATTTTTGCCGTCATTCGAATGGACTTGCGCATGTTGGCATCCGGATCGTCAAGAGGGGCCTCTTCATCAAAATCCGCAAGCATCGAAGTGGCAGTGCGAAGCACGGACATTGGTTCCGCATCTTTGCTGGTTGTTTTAAGGTAGTTTACGACAGTTTCGGGAAGGTGACGTTCGGCGACAAGTTTGCTGTTCAGGTCATCCAATTCCTCTTTGGTAGGTAGACGGTCGTTCCACAGCAGAAACGCCACCTCTTCAAAAGTTGCGTTTTGTGCCAGGGTATCGATATTGTAACCGGCGTATATCAGTTCTCCTTTCTCACCGTCAATGGCACTTTTGGTAGATGAGAATGCAACAATTCCCTCCAAACCCCGATTGATGTAGGGATATTTGTCCTTATCAATATTCTCGTGAAGTTGTTTGCTCATAGATGCTCCGTGTTTCACAAATTAATGTCAGTACTTTGGTCAAAATCTAATGCAGCGTAAAAAAAACAATAACATGTGTATTTCGTCAAATTTACACTGCGCAGAAATACGTGTTATGGTTACCCGTCAATAACATTTCATTCACCTGTGCGGTTCACTATTTCCACAAAATATGCAACCGAATCAAGGCTGTTTGGGAAACGCGTTTCCTGGAACACTGCGTTTCGCTTAAAAAATTGCGTATTGATACGGCTCTGCTGTAATACGGTCCAACCTTTGCAGAACCATCGCTCCGACGGTACCCCAACATGAGATAATACTCATAATAGCAGTAAGTTTCATCCGGCCATTGAAATGAAGTTCATGTTTTTTGCTTGCAGACCTGTCAGTGAGGGGATTTTTTTTGCGCGTAAATCATCTTTGCACGCCGCAGATCAATGTCCGCCCACGCCGCAAATATTAATATATACAGGAGTTAGGCTTGTTTCGAAGCAACTCGTTGGCACTGATGGGGATGACCCGCTCAAAAAAAGCAACTTTTTCTCTTACAAAAGAAATATAAATTTTGTATGAAGAATAGAACCTTTGTAATTTGAATTCCGTCTGACGTCTTGCATGATCGATGCCAGATCAACGACACACGAACGCTTATCCGTTCCGACTATGAGAGCAATCAACCACAAGGGTCTGTTTCAAGATTTTGGCTATCGGCCGAAAGAACCGGAGAAACCCATTGTATTTTATATTGAATTGTACGAGGAAAGTTCTGCATATTACCTGGCAGCCCGATTGCAGAAAGAGCATTGGGAGATAAATGTAATGCCTGCCGGCTCATGCTGGATACTCCTCGCGCACGCACTGGCCTCACCTGATCCCCATACGATCTGTGACCTGTGTGACTACCTGGCGGACTTGTCCGAATTCTACGGTGGTTCGTTTAAAAGGTGGGAGCTGGAATAACCTCACAACGTTTCATGTCAGAACCAAGAAGTCCTTCCCGCCGTTTTTCCGATCTTGTTGAAATTATGACCATCCTTCGCAGGGAGTGTCCCTGGGACAGGCAGCAGACGCATGAATCCATCAAGGACCTGATGGTGGAGGAGATCTACGAGGCCATCGAGGCCATCGACAACAATGATCCGGCAGAACTGAAAAAGGAGCTTGGGGACTTGTTGCTTCACGTGGTCTTCCATACGGAAATTGCCAGGGAAGCCGATCGTTTTGACATTGGGGACGTGATTTACGGAATCCAGGAAAAACTTATACGCAGGCATCCTCACGTTTTTGCCGATACGCGTGCCGATGACTCTTCGACGGTCGTCCGTAATTGGGAAGACCTGAAGATGAAGGAGAAGGAGCGAAATTCGGTGCTGCAGGGTGTGCCTGATACCTTGCCTGCACTTATAAAGGCACAACGCATGCAGGAAAAAGCTGCCGCTGTCGGATTCGACTGGCAGACGTGGGAAGAGGCGTGGCCCAAGCTCGCTGAAGAGATGGAAGAGTTCAGGATGGCGGCCCTCAAAGGGTCAGAAGAGGAGAAAGCGGCTGAGTTTGGCGATCTGCTGTTCTCCCTGGTTAACGTGGGACGATTGGCCGGTTTGAACTCGGAGGATTGCCTGCGCCTGACGAACCGGAAGTTTAAGCAGCGTTTCCAGCATATCGAAGAGGTGCTGCATCGGCAGGGTAAAAAACTCAAGGACGCCACGCTTGAAGAGATGGACGCTATCTGGGATGCGGCCAAGGACCGGGAAGGGGACAGCAGCTGATAGGCAGCAATACTCTATTCGCCCGAAGCAAACCGGAAGTGATCTCTGCGGGACTCAAGCTCTTCGTGACGCAACGTCTGCATCTCCTGCTTTTGGGCAGCCGGAAACAGGATGTTGTTCAGGATCAACCGGTACCCGGGACTGTTGGGGAACAGATCCAGCTCCGTTGGCGGATCACCCACCCTGTGCGTGTAATCTTCGGGATCATGGCCGCCATAGAATGTGAAAAAGCCTTCTCCAAGGTTGCCGTGTATGTACTTTGCCTCATTGCGTCCAGGGGTTTGAGCCATGATCACCACATTGCTCTTAATGGTCTCCTTGCGGAAAGCGGTGGTCTGACCGTAAAAACCTTTGATGCTGCTGACATGGTTCTGGGTTAGCATGGTCGGTACCGGATCCCATTTGGCTGAAAAATTGAAAAGTGTGAAGTAATCCATTTCTTCGTCAACCTCTGCCATGCGTTGCTGCACATTGAGGATATCGATATTGCCATGGCGGTATTCAGCGGGATCCAGGGTCACCTCAAAATTCTCGAATGCCAGCGTATGCCTGAAATCCAGTTTCTCGTTGGCATCCGGATCGGCCGGATCACCGTCAAATTGTGTCGGTACGATATCCACATCACTGGCCGCCAGTGCAATATCAAAAGTGTCGGTTCCCGAGCACATTGCAAAAAGGAAGCCACCCTCTTCGATGAAATCCCGGATCGTCCAAACCACAGCTTTCTTCATCTCTGAAACCTTGTCGAAGCCCATTTCCGAGGCCATTTCCTCCAGGTCGCGCACCTGGCGAATGTACCATGGCTGATTGCGATAGGCCGCCCAGAATTTGCCATGCTGGCCGGTAAAGTCTTCGTGGTGCAGATGGAGCCAGTCGAATTCTTCCAAAGCCCCCTGGAGCACCTCCTTGTTGTAGATGGTCTCGTAGGGTACTTCGGCATAGGTAAGTGCCAGGGTGACGGCATCGTCCCATGGCAGGGCATGGTCGGGCGTATAGACGGCAATGCGCGGGGCTTTTTCCAGCTCCACTACCGACATGTTCACATTGGGACGCTCAACCTGCTCAATGATTTGGCGGGCTCTTGTGGATGTGATCTGCTCCATGGTCACTCCGCGAAGTCGACTGCGACGTACCATGGATTCGGTCTGCGGCGCCATGAAACTTCCACCCCGGTAATTCAGCAGCCATTTTCCGGTGTGACCGTCATGCAGGTGCTGGAACATTACGCCATAGGCTTTCAGATGGTTGCGCTGGCTGTCATCCATTGGAATGAGTACGTAACCGGACTGTGCCTGCACGGAAACCAGGCTTCCTGACAGCACGACAGCAAGCAAAGCAAGGGCAATGTGCCGAAACAACCGGCCGCCAAAGGCAAAGAGATTTTTTTCCATCATAGAATGTACTTTATTTCGCAGAATCAGATGTTTTTGGGCGCCTTCGAGGTTTTGATGCGTTAAATGTATAAGATTGTTTGGATGTTTTCGGCGCTTTTTTGCTATATCTCCCGTGCCTGCTGCTCCAGCTCGCGTATGCGGCCCCGGGCAATGTCGGAGTAGTAACCATCGGGAAAGTTTAGCAGAAGTTCTTCATAAAACTTGGTTACCCCGTCAGCGCTGAGAAGCATCCTTCCGGAGTCGCCATCTCTTCCATAAAACTGATCCTCGGCACTGAGCGCATTGGCAAGAAGTGAGGCCGGAACCAATCCATCAGCAGACCTGATGCCATCCGTAT
Source organism: Balneolales bacterium (assembly GCA_007132975.1). GTDB lineage: Bacteria > Bacteroidota > Rhodothermia > Balneolales > Natronogracilivirgulaceae > SKNL01. The sequence continues at coordinate 28,940 of SLNO01000047.1, read as the reverse complement.
CGCGCTGCTGCATGATGTAGACTGCCTCCGCAAGCCTGGCGCGTTCCCAAAGAAGGCGTTCACTCGCAGCCTGGCGCACCGACGGTCGGCGGGTGTGCCGGTCAACCACTCGAAAAGCAACTTCCGGATGTATCCTGCGCAGCGTTTGAGTGAGCAGTAGCATCGATTCATCGATAATCGGGTCCGAAGCAGGCTCTTCAATCACAGGAGCAAGCAACTCAGCCGCCTCGTAATAACGTCCGGTATCGTAAAAGTAGCGGCCTCTGGCAAAGCGGCGGAGCTTCGGATTATCCCCGTCTTCGTTGTATGCCTCCTGTATGATGTACCGCAAATGCAGGGCATCGTTGGCATACCATGAATGGTTGTGACGCTCCAGGGACCGAAGCTGAAGCCTTGCATATGTGAAGTCGCCGTTGTAAAAGTCACCAAGGCCAAGGTAAAACCTGCTTTTGTCGGCAATTTCACCACTCCCGGCCATCCGGTTGCTGCGGGTGAACGAGACTCGCGCCATCGAAAAGCTGCCATCGAACAAGAGAAGCCGTCCTTCCACATAATGCGCCAATGCCTGCTCAGCCTCGTTGCGGGCGGCTCTCTCCATCCTCTGGTGATACACAGCCGCTTTCTCCGGCGCCTTGAGATGGTCCAGGGCAAGCTCCGACTGGATCACAAGCGACTGCATGAGCCGGTCGTAGCGTGGATAACGCTCCATGAGCAGTTCCACCGTCTCAAAGGCCTTTCGGTAAAGCGTGTCGGCAGCCCCGTTGAAATCCAGGTTTCGGTCAGTGAGGTAACCGGCCCAGTCCTGATAGGTCCGGGACAGCTCCTCATGGCTGCGGGCCTGCAGCGGATGTGTCTCCAGCTCCAGGTAGTAGCGGAATGCCTGCTCGGCAAGTTCAAACTCGTTCCGGCTTCTCAGTTCACGCCCGATCCGGAACATGGCATGGTGCTCATTGTTGCTGTGCCGCTCAAGAGTTCGCGCCGCGGCAAGCGCGCGCCGGTACAGTCCGCGCTCCATGGTAACCCAAATGAGGAAATCCCGAAAGGCCAGATCGGTTTCACTGCCCGCCCTCAACTGTCCCAGCCGCTCCTCCGTAAGCAGGATGGCCGTATCGTACAGGCGCCGTTCGTCGTAGTTGAGCAGCTGCCGCTGAATCAGGCTCATACGCCGGCTGTCACGCGCTATGATATCCAGATATTCACGGATGGCCGGCTCAAAATCAGCTACAGCCAGATAGTTGTTTGCGATCTCGAAAGCGAAAAGATTGGGATCGCCAACCTGCTCTCTGGCCTCTTCAAAAACACGTATGGCCTCGCGGAACAGCCTGCGCTGGTTCATGGTCTCGGCCACTCGCCGGTATACCTGGGCATTTCCAGCATGCTGACGCAGCACCTTGTTCCAGGTTTCAATGGCCTCGTCACGCCTGTCCGAAATATCGTAGATCTCACCCAGCTTGATGAACGTGTTGCTGTCATCGCCCACGCGCCTGAGTCGCTGGTCCGTCAGTTCGATGGCATCATCATAGCGCTTGAGGTTTATCAGCGCAGTAACAGCACGATCGTATATGGCATAGGAACGGGGATTTTCCCGCAGCAGCTGCTCAAAGATTTCATAAGCTTCCTCAAACTTGCCCTGACGAAGCAGCTCGTTGCCCAGCGAAAAATCGCCAGACCCGGTCTGGGCTTGCAGTGAGTATCCGCCGGTCATGACAACGGCCAAAGCCACCATCAGGCTCACAAGGGTTTTTCGAATGCGCGACATGTTGTGATTGATGTTATATGGGGATTACCGGATCGCTGGGTTTACATTGCCCGCTGCCCGGTTGCCGGTTCAAATGGAGTAACGATGCCGGGCATCAGCTTATTGACCTCGCGATAAAAACGGAACAGCGGGAATCCGACCACATTGTAATAGTCGCCTTCAATACGTTCGACGAACAGCGCACCAAGATCATCCTGAATCCCGTAGGCGCCTGCCTTGTCCATGGGGCTGCCGGTATCCACATATGCGGCAATCTCCTTATCGTTCAGTTCACCGAACGTGACATCGGTTCGCTCATGGAATGTGTGCCGGGTGTAATAGTTCCGGGTGGATGCGGCTCCCGGCTCCGCAATGTCCAGTCTTTGGTTACCACCGGCCAGGATCAGGGCAACGCCGGTGTAGACCTGGTGGGTTCGACCGCTCAGCGTGCGAAGCATTTCAACAGCGTCATTGCGATCAGCCGGCTTGCCCAGGATTCCTCCATCCAGCACGACAATGGTATCGGCGCCAATGATGAGGGCCGGTTTGGTCGGATCTGCTGTCGACCCATCCATAGTATCCGAATGCCCCAGTTGTTCCGCAACATCTTGCGCCTTCTGCATGGCCAGTGTCTCCACAATGGTGTCCGGGGCATAGCCGTTCTCCACCTCCTCGTCTGTTGCAGAAGGAACGACCTCGAATGAAAGGCCGATCTGCCGCAGCAGCAAACGCCTTCGCGGACTGGATGATGCCAGAATGATCCTCGCTTTTGTCATGGTGTTTTGCAATCTGATGGCTTAACAAAGGGGTAAACATACAAAAAAAAGAGACAATTCCACCCAAATGGGAGGATACGGCTCCCGTCAATTTTTGCATTGGCCGTTCACTGGTCATCGAAGCCCGCCGGTGTGTATAACTTATAGCAAACAAACTGCGGTGTGCCGCCTGCTGCCGCGTTGAACGATTGTGTTGCTGCGTCAGATTAAATACAAAAAATTCGTATTGTACATGGAGCCAGAGTTCACGGATCCGGTACAAAAATGACAAACGCAACAGAATATCGGAAGTGGGCACGCAGGATCCGCAGGTCAGATAACAAAGCATTCCATGACCTGTTCATGGATTCATACCAACCACTTATGCGATATGCACTGAATTTTGTGAAAGACGCCGATGTCGCCAGTGACATCCTGCAGGAGGTGTATGCCCATTTGTGGGAAATCCGTGATCGGTTGGATGAGAACAAATCCCTCAAGGCGTTGCTGTACCGCATGGTAAAAAACCGCAGTATCAACGTGATCAGGTCGAAGAGACCCGTAAGGCTGGACGATGTTGCTCCCTCAGAACAACCAAGTGAGGAAATGGCGGCTGAATTCCTCCAGAATGATAGCGGTGATGCACTCGAACGGCAGCTCACAGAATGGATTGAAGCACTGCCGCCAAGACAACGCGAAGCATTTGAACTCAGCAGGTTCGAAGGGCTTGACCATCATGAAATAGCGGATGTTATGGAATGCGCGCCCCGAACGGTGAACAACCACATCGTAGGGGCTCTGAACAACCTGAGAGAGAAGCTCAATAAGTGGAAGTCAGATCGTGAGAGATAGCATGGACAAGAAGAAACCAGATAAACAAATCCTGAATCAATTTCCGGGCGAACAGCAGGAAGATCTGCACCTGATCTGGGATAAGGCCCGTCGCAGGAAACCGGAACCCGGTAATCTGTCCGCGAAAGAGATGCAAGCTGCATGGGAAAAGCTGCAGAAGAGGATCGGTCCAACCAGGCCTACTTTGCATATACACCCTGCCCGGCGACGCAGTTCATCGGCCAGGACGTATGCCTTCATCTCGGCTCTGGCGGCCCTGTTTCTGGGTGGCTTCCTCCTGTGGTACCTGTTTATCCCGGTCAGTATTGAAGCTCCCAGAGGTTCATACACCACGTTCCAATGGAACGATGGGGTCCGGGTGGAACTCAACAGCGGATCCACCATTTCCTGGAACCGGAGTTTTACAAATGGCCACCGTAACATTCGTCTGCATGGCGAGGCCTATTTTGATGTACCCACCAGTGAGAAGCCATTTATCGTAGAAACGCAAACGGCCATGGTGGAAGTTCTGGGCACCCGTTTCAACGTCCGTTCATGGGCAGATGACCCGACGGGACGCACCACGCTTACACTGGTTGAGGGACAAGTACGGCTGGCATCCCTGCTTGAGCCGGAGGCATCTGTCCTGATACCCCCTGGACATATCAGCGAAATCGACTATCTCAATTCCGTGCCGCATGACCCCCGACCCATAGATACCAATCAAGCCCTGGCTTGGCGGAACCACGGCTTCTATTTCTCTGCTATACCTATGAGTGAAGTAGCTGCGGAACTGGAAAGGCGCTATGATTCCGAGATCATCATCGGTAATGAACAGCTTGGCGCCCGGGAGCTTACTATTTATTTGCCTCGTCCGGGCGACCTCGAGACCATCATAGAGACCATCTGTTTTGTGACCGACTGCCGGTATGAGGAGCAGAACGGCCAATTACACCTGTTCTAGCCTTCCATCAGATCTGTTTGCAGGAAGTGGATCCGCCGCACGAGGTAGCGCGTCGCAAAAGGTGGATCCGCCGCATCAGTCAAGCATGCAGCATCAGGTATATCCCGCGCATCAGTCAAGTTTGGCGCATCAGGTACATCCGGCGCAGAGTGTAAATCCAGTGTTCCAATCGGGAATGTCGTACCACGTAGATCTGCGCGAGCCAGGCATATCCGGTGGTTTCCCCGATTCCCCTATCAATGCTTTCATGCTCATTTCATCTGTTCAAATCAAATTTGGATTTATAAGGTCAGAATGAATTCACATGGCAGGGTTTGATCATGCTCATTTGAGTCAGCCAGAGGCTGCCATGTTCATTTCATGGAATTGTCCTAAATTGCGGATATGTTGCGTGCGAATATCCTCCATCACCTCGTTTTCAAATCCCTGGCTGCGGCGCTATGTCTTACAGGGCTGTGTCTGCATATGACGGCAGCAGGCGCGCAGGCCGCTGATAAACGGAACCCAGGCCAGGATGCATCTAAAACCGGCAGCACAAGCACTGAGAGGTGGGACTTCGAATTCAGGGATGTGACTTTGGACCAGGCGCTTTTCCGGATATCCGAACGTACCGGTGCCGAATTTATCTACGAACCCAGGCTTACGGCTGGCAAAACCGCCTCGGGAGAATTCAGGGATTCAGAGCTCAGGGCCGTCCTGGATGCGATACTTCTGCCCGCCGGACTTGAGGCAAGGCGCATACGCACGGGTATTTTTGTGATTCGGCTCACGTTGCGTCGCGAAATAAACCCGGTGATGTCGGTCGTTCCGGAAGCACAGAGTTCAACACCGACGATCCGAGTTCCGCAGCGTGTTCCGGCAAGGGCAACCGACCTGGAAATTCCTGTCAGCGAAATCATCAGAAAGATCGTGGTTCCATGAGTTTCAAGGAAGAATCAGACCGGTATGCAGACTGTATGATGCGCAAGGAACCTGCGCTTCTCAAGGATCTGAGGGAGACAACAACGCGGGAGCTGCGACATGACGACATGCTGAGCGGTCCGGTCGTTGGGGCTTTCCTGAATATGCTTGTTCGAATGAGCGGTGCAAAAACGGTACTTGAGATCGGCACCTTTACCGGCTATGCAACCTTGTGGATGGCCATGGCGCTTCCACCTGATGGAAAGGTGATCACCTGTGAGAACAATGAGAAATACGCTCACATAGCCAGGCGTTTCTTTGACCGATACCGTTTGGAGTGGCCGGAGACAGGGGACGGCCGCCGGAGAGCTTTAGAGAAGGTAGCGGAAGCAGATAAGTTTAATGAGCCCTTCCAGAGGCCGGGCACACCTGCGGGTATACAGCTGCTTTTAGGTCCGGCATTGCAAGCCGGCTTGCCGGAAGTCATTGATTTTGTGTTTCTGGATGCCGACAAGGAAAATTATCCGGAGTATTACGAAAAAATCTTACCACATTTGGCTCCAGGGGCGATAATGGTTGTCGACAACGCTTTTTGGAATGGAGAGGTGTGGCGACCGGAACTGCAGCGGGTCCAAAGAGGCAACGTTGCCGGGGGGTCTCCATCCAACAGAAAAGCAGCCGCCATAGACCGGCTGAACCGGCTTATAGCTGATGATCCCAATGTGGAAAATGTCATGTTAAGTGTGCGTGACGGATTGCACCTGATCAGGAAAATTTGACAAAATTACACTTAATTATTGGGATATCCCGATCATAGCGTTAAATTAGGGCTGTCCGTCCAGGCATGCCGGGATGTGCCAACGCACTGGCGCCAAACAATTCTGGGGTTTAACCGGCATCACAAAAAAATCAATTCTACCGGTCTGCACTTATACACATCGGTGACATGATTCATTTGGCTTGTGACGGCTGAAATTCTTTCCACTGAACTGCCATTAACTGGAAATTGCACATGAAAAAAATACTTACCGTTACCACGGCGAGCCTTGTTGTGCTGTGTCTGGCCGTATCCTCGGTCTACGCAGGCGGTTACCAACTCAACTTGCTGGGACAAAGACAAATAGCAATGGGTCATACCGGTGTCGGAATGCCTCTGGATATTGCTACCATCTCACTTAATCCCGGCGGCCTTGCCACCATTGATCACAATGCAATCCTCCTGGGATCCAGCGCCACGTTTATCAGTACCCATTATCGGGCTCCGGCCCCGTCCAGCTACACAGCCAAAACGGACAGCCCGATGCGTACTCCTTTCAGTATCTATGCCAGCTACGTCACTCCGATTGAAAACCTGAGAGCCGGTATTGGCGTCTACACACCGTATGGAAATGCGCTGCGCTGGGAGGAGGGATGGAAGTATCGTTTTCTTCTAAGTGAAATATCCCTTACGGCCATATTTGTCCAACCGACACTCAGCTACCGAATCGGTGACCGCATCGGGATTGGCGCCGGCTTTATCTTTGCCTACGGTGCCGTTAATGTCCAGCGGGATTTGCCGGTGGATGCCCAGGGTGACTTCACGCCCATGGTTGAGCTTGATGGAACAACTACGGCAATCGGGTTCAATGCGGGTATCCATGGAAAAATCACCGATCAGATTTCCCTGGGAGTGGCCTACCGTTCGCAGATAGACATGGAAATTTCTGGCGGTGACGCCGACTTTACAGTTCCTGCAGCCCTGGGCGGCACGTTCCCTGCAGGTAACCGCTTCGACGCGGCCCTGCCGCTTCCGGCCGTGCTCAGTTTTGGACTGGGATTCAAGGCAACGGAAGATCTCAGGCTTAATCTGGATGCCAACCTGACATTCTGGAGTGCCTACGAAAGTCTGAACTTTGAGTTTGAACAAAATCCGCAAACACTTAACTCCATTGGTCCACGGAACTACAACGACCGTTGGATTGTGCGCATCGGCGGTGAATACGATTTCAACGACCGCCTGCAGCTCAGGCTTGGCAGTTACTATGACCCATCCCCGGTCGATGAAGGGTATCTGACTCCCGAAACGCCCGATGTTGACCGGATTGGGATTAGTGGTGGATTCGGCTATGCCTTCACTGCAAATACACATCTCAATGCATCCCTGCTGCTTGTGCTTTCAAGCCCAAGGGAGCAGACAGAAGCGGATGCCATGGCCGCCGGAACCTTTGGTGCCGTGCCCGTTGGTGAATTCGTAACCCGCGCCTGGATTCCCGGCTTATCAATATCCCACCGGTTCTGATTCCGATCACATGATGCCACAACCGGTGAACCCTGGTTTCTGTTGTGCATCCAAGAAAAAATTACAGCGCGGCCGGCACTGCCGGTTAGGCTATTTCCAGACAGATTTTACATCCACACAAATTCAACGATTATGAAGCGGTTTTCACAAATATCCCTGATTGCGCTTGCGGTACTTTTTCTGGTTAAGTGCGAACCCAGCCTGAACGAGCGCACCCCGGAATCGGGCCAGGCTGACTTCAGCAGTTATGTTGCCGTGGGCAACTCCCTGACGGCAGGATATGCCGACAATGCCCTTCATCGCGACGGGCAACTGAATTCCTTTCCCAACATTCTTGCCGGACAGATGAAGCAGGCTGGTGGCGGTGACTTTTTCCAGCCACTGGTGAACCCCGGTGTGGGCTCGAACGCTGATGGCCAGGCCCGCCTGATCCTCAGGATCACCATGGGTCCGGACGGAACGCCAACACTGGGACCTGGTCCGGCCGCCGAAAGCGGACAGGACATCTTTTCCCGCCAGGTTGAGGGCCCCTTCAACAACATGGGCATTCCCGGTGCGCGCTCGTTCCACCTGGTGGCACCCGGATACGGTAACCTCAATCCGTTTTTCGGTCGCATGATGAGCGACGTACAGGCAACCGTACTTGGCGATGCCATGATGGCCCAACCCACGTTTTTCACCCTCTGGATAGGCAATAACGACGTTCTTGGTTACGCCACCAGCGGTGGAACGGGCCAGGGTTTTGCCGAGATGGGTGATCCTGCGGCCGTTGCGGGCAACGATATCACACCCATGAACGTCTTCAGTGGCAGCATCGATGCCATTGCCGCAACGCTCACCAGCGGCGGTGCCAAAGGGGCCGTTATCAACATCCCTGATGTGACCAGCATCCCGTTCTTTACCACCGTACCGTGGAACGGACTGGTGCTCACAGCCGATCAGGCGCAGCAGCTGCGTGCCGGCTATGCCGCACAGGGTGTGCCAGAGCCGCTCATCCCGAATTTCCAGGCCGGACAGAACGGATTCATTATTGCCGACCCCGAATCGCAAATAGGTCTGCGCATGGCGCAGCAGGGTGATCTTATATTGCTCTCTGTACCGCAAAATGAAATTCGTGAAGAAGGCCTGGGAAGCATAACACCCATCCCGGATCAATACACACTGCGCGCATCTCAGATCAGCGAAGTGCAGCAGGCTACCAATGCATTCAATACCAAGCTGCAGCAGACGGCCAGTGCCCTTGATCTGGCATTTGTGGATGTCAACAGCGTGCTTGAAACTGCAAAAAGCGGCCTGGTATTTGACGGGGTACAATTGAATACGGTCTTCGTTCAGGGCGGTATCTTCTCGCTAGATGGTGTTCACCTGACGCCGCGCGGATCGTCAGTGGTCGCCAACGTGATCACGGAGGCCATCAATGCCAAATACGGTTCCACGCTCTCACCAGTGAACGTAAGCGCCTACGAAGGAGTGCAGTTCCCTTGACAATATTCTGCTGATGCATCTTCTTTCTGATATCAGGAGGGATGCGCGGCATCCCAAATCACGGCCCGGTAGTTACGAATGGTGGTATTTTGACGGAATTTCCGAGGATGGTGACTACCAGGTCGTGATCATTTTTTATGAGGGGTGCCCATTCTCCACACGCTATATTCGCAGTTTGGAAAAAGATCCGGAGGGGGACGATGCGCAGGCCGCCCGGCATCCGGCCATTAGCGTATCGGTTTACCACAAGGGCGAGCCCATCTTCTATTGCCTGAGCGAATATCCACCCGGGCAATGCTCTTTCGATGACGTACAGGCTGCGGTGACCGTGGGGGATAACTCATTCCGGTTCAGCGAAAGGCAAACTCATGGGAGTGATGGATTCGGCAGCTACGACATCCGGATTAACGAGCGGCTTCCGTCCGGCGACGAACTGAAGGGAATCCTGACCTTCAGCGGTATGGACCCGAATGAGCGGCTGTTTTCTGGAGCGGGAAAAGCCACCGCATCTCCGGCCGCTTCACTGCCCGAGGGAGGTGACGGCCCGGACCATCTTTGGAACCTGGTGATGCCGCGCGCCGAGATGCAGTGCCGCATCAACCTGCTCAGGAATGGTGTGGTTAAAAAGGAACTGAAGTTTGAGGGTGCGGGATACCACGACCACAATCTCGGGAGCGAGCCCATGAAGGAGACATTCCGGGACTGGTACTGGGGACGGGTGCATTTCCCGCATGCCACCCTGGTCTATTATATCATGAACAAAAACGCAGAGGCAGGCAGCAAGGAACTGGTGCAGGATTACCGGGCCTGGCTCATCAGCACCGACAACAGGCGGCTGCTTAATACGCTGGAACTGACCGGACTTAAGGGGCGTTCGGCCAACGGTTTTCTCCTGCGTCCTGCCCGCAGGCTTCAGTTCCGGGATAAGGAGCTGGAAATTGAGGTGCGCCACAAGGTGCTGGCCGATTCCGGACCTTTCTACTGCCGCTATATATCCCAGGCGCGGCTGAAACATCCGGCGCTCGATGTGCAGTCGGCAACGGGCATTGCAGAGTATATCCGTCCCGACCGCATCCACCGGCGGCTGTACTGGCCACTGGTGCATATGCGTCTGCGCTATGTGGATAAAAAACCGCACTGGGTGCAGAAATCCCCCCGTTTGTTCCGCTGGACCTGGTAGTGGTGCCAGATTCCCTGCGAGAATGACTTTCTGGGGAAGTACTGCCGATCTGTGCAAATCAGGCGGGTGCGCGGATCAGGGCTTATCTTTGAGGAACCGGGCGATAGCTTGGGCCAGGGCAAGGGCCGCAGGCGGATGGTTGCGCAGCCACAGTTCCGGCTCGATCAGCTCCAGCTCCATGATACGCCAGGAGCCGTTTTGGTCCCGGACCATATCCACCCGTCCGTAGACGGGCAACGGGCGATTCTCCGACCGGCAGGCGGCAAAGGCTCGTTCGGCCAGTTCGATTTGTTCAATGGACGGTTCACACGCGTGCACAGTGCCTCCATGATCGTCCTGTACGCGGAAATCTCCAGGCTTGGGCCTTTTTGTGATGGCGTGGGTGAAGATCCCGTCGACAAGGATCAGCGTATCTTCGCCGTTTTGAAGCACGTCGGGCTGGAAAGGCTGCAGCATGAAGGCTTCTGTGGCTAGCTGTGGTTCCAGTATTTGCTGGATGCGGCCGGCGCTAGACAGGTCTAAGCGGTATGTGTTCCACGCACCACCGGATATGCACGGCTTGATGATGGCATCTTCCCAGCCGGTTTCAGAAAGAAGTGACGGCAGATCGGGACGCGAACCGGCTTCCAGAAAAAGGGAAGGGACAATTGGAATGCCCATTGACTGGAGATCGGCCAGGTAGTGTTTGTCCAGGTTCCAGCGGATAAGAGAGGTGTCATTACACAGCCTTGTCTGTTTTTCCACACGGTCAAGCCAGGCGGTGAATTCCGTGATGCGCTCGAAGTAATCCCATGTGGTGCGGAAAACAGCGCACGAAAAGGAGGTCCAGTCGACGGTGGGATCGGCCCAGTCCACCCGGACGGATGAGAGGCCGAGTTGGGCAAGAGAGTCCTGGAGCAGGGCATCATCATGGAGGATATTGCCGAGGTACCAGTCGCTGGCGGCGGCCTGAGTGGCGGTGTACCGATGGTCGGTCAGCAGGGCGATATCGGCCCTGGCGTGTGTAATGTGCGGGGCATGCGAGATGTCACTGAGCTGCCGGCTTTTTCCACCGCTTCCAGCCGTGGTTCCGGTTGTGTGTGGCCCGTCCTGTTCTTTGTGGAATTTACTTGTCATTCTTCCTGATCGCCTTTGGCGGCCGTTGGTGTATCGATCTTTTTTGCTTCACCGGAGCCGAATTTGACAATGGCCAGGCCGATTGTTGCACCGAGTACCGTCGGGAGGATCCAGGCGAAGCCCGCAGCGGCGAACGGGATCACATCCACCAGATTCATCAGGAATGCGACAGGAAGGCCGGTGATATCCAGGGCCTCGGGAATGCTGGTTACCAGAGCGCCGGTGACGGCTCCAATGTAGACGGGCCGAAAGGCAAGCGGGCCGCCGATGAGGGTGAGGATGATCAGTGCGATGGCCACCGGATAGACGGTCACGAGAAGAGGGTAGGCGACATTGACGATGGTGGTGACGCCAACAGTGGCAAAGATGCCGCTGAAAACGACGGTAGCCACAGCAACAAAACGGTAAGTGACATTTTTGGACATGCCGCTGAAGTAGTCGGCAACGGTGGCGGTGAGGCCGATGGCGGTGGTGAGGCAGGCGAGGCTGACGGCCAGGCCAAGAGCGACTTTTCCTGTGCTGCCTAAAAGACCTTCGGCAATGGCGATCAGCAGGTCGGTGCGCTCCACCTCCGGGGTGAATGCCGAGCTTGCGGTGGCGCCGAGGTACATGAGTCCGCCGTAGACAACGCCCAGACCGAGCGCGGCGATGAGCCCGGCAATGGAGGTCATTTTGATCTGATTGCGCAGGTTGCCGTATCCCTTGAACACCAGGGCGGCGATGATGATCTGGGCGAAGACCAGCGAGGCGAGCGCGTCCATGGTCTGGTAGCCCTCCCGGAATCCGCGACCTGTGGGGCCGGCCAGCTCACCGCCGGTGATTTCCCCAAAAGGTGTCAGGATGCCCTTGATGATGATCCACGCGAGGGTGATGACCAGGAAGGGGGTCAGGAATTTGCCGATCTTGTCGACGACCTGCGAGCGGTTGAGGCCTAACCAGAGGGTGATGGCGAAAAAAATGGCGGAAAAAAGGGCAATCGGGAAATCAGGGAAATTGGGACGCATCCCTAGCTCGAACGCTGTGGCGCAGGTGCGCGGGATGGCCAGCAACGGACCGATGGCCAGGATGATCACAATGCCCAGCAGGCGTCCGAACCAGGGGCCGACCCTCCGGCCCATGTGCTCAACGGTACCCCCGGCGCGTGCCGCCGCCATGATGCCCAGAAGCGGCATGCCGATTCCAGTGATGAGAAAGCCAAGGAGTGCCCACCGCCAGTCGACACCCGCCAGAAGACCCATGTAAGGTGGGAAAATGAGGTTGCCGGCACCGAAAAACATGGCAAACAGTGCCACACCCACCACAATCACATCTCTGTTGGTTTTTTGCATCTGATGGCTCCCCCGCTATTACTTTTCAAATAATCCGGCTTGCATGGAATTAAAGAAATTTCCGGGAAAGTTATGAGGAAAATGACGCGAAAAGTGCAGGCCAAAGCATTGAAGTGCCGACCTTCTCAAGTAATGGGTTCCAGGCTGTTGTAATATTATTAAAAAACAGTAACTTGGAGACTGTTGTTGGTGGGTTTTAGTACTGGTTGGCCTGTTTCGGCACCCAAATAAACAATTGCGGGAGGGATTGATGAAGAAGCCGGATTTCTATCCTAATGCATATGCGTGGTTGCTGTTTCCGTTCTTTGCGACATTGGCCCTTCCGCATCTGATCATGGGATTTATCAATGAGTGGCCGGTCTGGCAGGCACTGATGAGAGCGTTTGCAGGCATTTGACGCGGACTGCTGCCGGTCCCGGCATGCACTGCCCATGAACTGTTGCGGTTACTTTACTTCTGCCAGCACCTGCAGATAGATGTTCTCTACTGCGGCGGTCCCGTCATCGGCCTGGTTGTATTTTTCGAATACGTTTTTTAGATCTTCCAGGAGACTGTCATACTCCGGTCCCGGGAGCTTTTCGGAGGCGATAATGGTAGGACCAAACCAGCGGCTGAACACTTCCACGGCATGGTCCGCTGAATGGTAGTACTGGATGGAGACTCTGTTCGAGCAATCGATGGATGAGCATCCAGCGCCAAGCAATTTTCTGATCCCGTCCTCCGTGCCCCAGTCCAGCGGTGAAGGGATTCCGGGTGGCGGAGGGTTGTATCTGGCATGTGCCGCAAAGAAATCCCCGCTCCATCCGCGCGGTACCGGACCAGCCAGGGCAATCGTTCCACCAGGCTTGCAGACCCGCAGCATCTCGTCGGCAGCTTTCTGCTGGTCAGGTGCGAACTGCACTCCGTAGACGGATAAAATCACATCAAAGCTGTTGTCAGGAAAGGGCAGGTCCTGAGCATCACCGACGATAAACCGCGCTTCCTGGCCATTTGCCTCGGCTCTGAGCCGGGCCCGGTCAATCAATTCCGGGACATAATCCAGACCGGTCACCTCGCAATATCGTCTCTCGGCAACCAGCGCTGCGGTACCGCTGCCGCACGCGACATCGAGCACGCGCTGCCCTGGACGGAGGTCAGCAGCAGCGCACAGCGCTTCCCCCATCATCCAGTTTTGCCGGGCAATTTGGTTGAAATCACCGGCGGACCAGGTTTTTTTCTGGGTTTCGGTGATTTTTTTAAAATCTGATGACGTGTTTTTATTCATTGCAGGGGGTTTCTTCATTGGAGCATCTTTCAAAACCGGCAGCTGATGGACACAGAACAAGTGATTGATTGCCCATGTAATATGACTGAAGCTGACTTTTGCGATTCCATGTATTGTAAGTGTAGTATAAACAATTGCGTGTATGGGTTCAAGCCACTGGTTTGGCTCATGGGTTTTAACAGGTTCCATGAATGGTGACGCCATGAGCGGTGTTCCATATCCAGGCACAGATCCGATTATAACAACCATTACCAGCAGGAGATACAAATATGAATCATTCAGAAGAAACCTCATCACTGGACAAGAAAATGGGATTTGCACTGCTCCGGCTGCTGCTGGGGGTGAATATGCTGGGCCGCAGCATTGTCCGGCTGCCGGAGCTGCAGAGTTTTGCGGGAGGAATGGCCGACGGCTTTTCTGACACCTTCCTGCCACACACTTTTGTCTTCATCTATGCACATGTTATCGTCTTCACCGAATCAGCGATCGGGGTCATGCTGATCCTGGGCTGGAAAACGCGATGGGCACTGGCTGTTATGGGCCTGCTTCTGGCAAGCCTGGCATTCGGGGTCATCCTGCAGCAGAATTTCGGCACGGCCGCCAATATCATGATCTACGGCATTGCCGTCTGCCTGCTGCTGTTCCACACCCGCTACGACCATTTCGGGGTGGATCGCGGTTTTTCCCTGAAGGACAAGTAGCGCATTGCGGTCACACTACGCACGCCAGGCTGTATGTGGCCAATCTTACAGCGACTTCTTGATGATCTTGAAGATGGCGCTACCTGCAGCGGAATGTCCTGAGCCGTCAATCTGGTTCGTGGTCCCGGTGAAGTAAAGGTCCGTTTCGGGATGGTGCCAGGCAAACGACCCTGTCTGGCCCCAGAAACCCAGGACATCCCGTATCGGCTTGAACGGCGAAATGATCCTCGGGGTCCACAGTTTTTCCAATCCTATACCAAAAAGGAATAGCCCCGGCGGGGGGTAGATCCAGTTCCACTGCTTCATGTCCTCTATCTTTTCCACCGGAAAAAAGCGTCCCTGGAAAAAGGCCTTCGTGAAGCGCATGCATTCCTGTGCGGTGGATATGATTCCGCCCTCCGCCGTGACCGAGGCGATGTACTCCGGTATCCACAATTTTCTCGATTTGAAGTAGAAGGGGACCGGCGAGGTGTCTTCCGTATCGGAGTAGGCATAGGTCTGCTCCAGTCCCAGCTCATCAAACAGGTATTTTTTCAGGACTTCGCCCATGGTCATGCCGGTGACCGTCTCAATGATCCTGCCAAGAAGCTGGTAGTTGGTGTCGGAGTAGGCCGCCTTGCCCTTTTTGCCCGGAGGGAAGTTGGGCTTGAGCTTCTTGACAGTCGCGATGGTTTTATCCAGATGCCAGGACTGGTCCACACCATCCAGAAGGGAGTCAGCAGCCGTTTTTCCACCAGGCTGTTTGTGGAAGAAATAGTCTGGCAGGCCGGAGGTGTTCGAGATCAGGTGCCGGATCGTGATCTCATGGGAATGGTCCTTGCCGTTCAGGACGTGGAGGCCGATCATGTATTCCGCGGGCAGATGGTCGGCAATGGGGTCATCCAGCCGCAGCCTGTTTTCCTCCATCAGCCGCGTCACGACAGCGGTGATATAAAGCTTGGTGACACTGGCGATGAAATACCGGTCGTCGGGCTGCATGTCGCCGGCCGCTCCTGTCCACGAAAGGCTCCCGTCGCCGCTCTCAACGCAAAGCACGCAGCTGTAGACATTTTTCTTGCGGATGATTTTCTGTACAAGCTGCTCCAGAAACGCCTCGTTTAATTCAGCCATATGTTTTACTCCGGGGATAATGATGTTGGATATGGTCCGTCGGTCAGCTTAATAGTATTGCAGCCAGTTGGCAGAACAGCAGGGCTGCAAGAAGCGAGATGAAATTGCCGATCAGGAAATAGTCGTTTGTAATTCTGCTGGAACCCTGGAAGCGGGTCCCGATTTTCAGGGCGCCGAATGCAATGATGACATGCGGATAGCCAAGCATCAGCCCGGTGATCACGAATATCCGTTCGAGCACCCCTTTGAAGACCGAGAGCTTGCGGTTTTCGTCCGACTTGAGCTTTCTGCTCACAAAATGGAACACCAGATTGATGATGCTTTCCATCACAAGATATGCAACTACAAGAAGCAGCCAGTTCATAATGGTCACAGTTTTGTGCAGGCAAAAATGGATTCTTTGAGCAGCGCGTATTCTTTCACCAGGAGCGTTTTGCGTCGTTTGTAGATCTGGGAACGATCCTTTCCATGAATATCACCAACTTCCTGGTCATTTTCATTGCGGATCATATCGTAAATCAGGGCAAAGTCCTCGGTTTTCCACCGGTCGGTGATACCAGAAAGCACTTCGAACAAGCGGTTGATCTGATTGCTCAGTTCCTGGTCCTCCACTGATATCTGGAACTTCTTCCGGTCCCGTTTCTTGGATGCAAGCTGATTTCGGGCCCGGGTCAGTCCCTCACCCAGCATGCCGTACGAGGTATCCGGGTTGATGTCGGTGTCTATCCTGCCATGGTGCAGCACATAACGGACCGAGAAGTCCCACTTTCTTTCAAGCCGCTGTTCTTCAAAATAGAAGAGGGTCTCTATGCCGGACTCCAGAGACTGCGTAACCCCCTGGAATTCGTCCCCAAGAGTAATGGTATAGGGAGATAAGGTCTTGCTCCGGAGTTCCCGGTTGGCGGACTGGACCAAATCCTTAAGATCTTCCGCAAGTTTATCAAGCTCGTAATCCCGGCTTCGGATCACGTCGCCCATCAGGATGTAATATGTGCTGTTCTTGTTGCCCATAAACGAAGATACATTAGATGCAGTAATAATGCAAAAATAATCAAAGTTTCAAAATAAATGAAACATATGAAAATGATGCACTAAGACTGCAAGAATAATGCGAGGGGAGCAAGGGTTTTCAGAATCTCTTTTTACCAAGCAGGCCGAAGAAAACACCTATGAAAAGGGCGAAACCGGTCCATGACATGATATGCCAGACGGCATTGGCACCGGTCACGACCTGGTCCGTGCTGGAAAACATGTAATAGAACAGAAGCACCATCAAGACGGTAAAAAACAGAGTGATCAAAATGAATACAGCCACCCGGACAAACCGCGAAGCCCACTCAAACGGATCCCCCTTGATCAGTTTGGCCTTCTTGTTCAGATCGGCAAAAACATACAGGTAGGCGCCGGTTACTCCAAGTACAAAGGCGAACAGCACGCCGCCCACATCACCGATTTCCGCCAGTTCCGCCCAGGGATCCCCAAAATCGAACATCAGGATCACACCCACGACCAGGGCCAGCCAAACGTAGGAAAAATGGGCAAGAAACTCCCGCGCGGTGGTCCATCTGTTCTGGACGAGATTCTTGTCAGGCGCCAGTTCACGGTTGCAGATGTAGGCGTGATTCATGTCATAGCGGTCAAAACACCAGGTTTTTACCGCAGGCAGCATCATCTGGATCTCCTCCTCTCTGCGCAGCTCCGAAAACTGCCGGGCCTTGATCAATTGGACCACCCTGGCTTCCATACTCTGCTCCATCGCAGTGTTCAGCATCTGCTTCCACAGTGCAACCAGGCTTTTTTTCCATTCTGCCGTCTCAGAGTCATTGAGTACCGGAGAGGTCATTGCCTGCGCCGCCCACAACAGTATATGGTACTGATGGATCCAGGTGAGCTGTTTCCGGTTTGCATCGGGTTTGAGCAGGGTTGCCAGAAACACATTAAGCAATGCGCTTTTCATGTGGCTGTTTGCTTCCTTGCCGATAGACTGGAATATGGCATTGCGCTGCTCGTCACGGATGGAAGTGCCGGATTGCTTGAAATCATCCCAGTGCTTGCCGATATCGGACAAAGAGAATATCCAATGATCCGTCAATTGCTTCAGATGAGACGAGATCCGGTTTACAATGGCCGCCTCGTTTTTGCCGAGCGTAGGCGAAAGGAGAGAGGCCGCCTCTTCAAGGGATTCCTTGATGCGATGCGATGCTTCGGCGGCATCCATGTATCCACTCAGTTGATCGGGCTTCAATTTGGGAAGATCCGATCTCAGTTGCTGATGGATCTGTGCCAGTCTTTGGTTGATGACCGGCGCCGACTGGTTCCAGAGGGATGGGAACCCGGAGCGGATCCATCTGGCGCCGTCCTGCTGGGTAATATTGATCAGGTCATGCAGGGTGGATGTGCTGCTGAGCGTCTCAGCGCCGGTTCCTTCCAGTTCGTGGATGAATGCTTCAAGCAGGTCAAAGAGTCGTTCGCTTGACAACAGGCTGGTCAGCCGCGCGCGAATCTGATCCAATGTGCCCCAAAACGGCAGATCATTTGCCAATATCGATGCCCCGCCAGCTTTTCCGCCCGCTCCTTGCTGGTAAAGCAGCTGGAATCGCGCGGACAAATCAACCGCTGGGTCACCTTCCCTGCCATAATGCCGTTTGTGCGTGATTTCCCGCATGTAACGGTAGAAGTTACGGTTCGGCTCCCGAATAGTTATTTTGTAAACATAATGGTCCACGTCAAATTGCGGATCGAAAGCGAGTAAAAGCCGGAGCCGGTGTTCGAATGCGTCAGCCAGTACCGGCAGCAGTTCGGAATCGGTTTCAGTTGGCAGCAAACTTATCAAAAGGTTCTCATCTGTGATCTTCTGGATCAGCCGGCCATCCGGAATCTGTCCTTTGGCCGTGAGTTCAAGCTCAGTGAGCCTGACAAGAAGATTGTCCAGAAGCGGTTGGTCAGCATCCGCGTTCGTCCGGCGGGCATAAGTCACTTCTGATAGGGAAGGACGGATTACTGAAATCATTTGATTGATTTCATCTTTACGGGAAAGATGCATCTGTGACGCGTTGTGGAGTATGAAAAAAGTGCGCAGGACCCGCTCTTCGGTAGGCTGCAATCTCCACGCATGTTCGGAGTAAAGTGGCTGGAACAGCTTGTAGATCGCATCCGGTCTGGAGTCTCCGTTGCGTAATCTGCCGGTTTCAGCAACAATAACGAGAACCTCCGATCCGGTTTGCCGGACATCATCAAAAGGTGCATCGCTATTTGTTTCTCGCAGCCGCCAGTAACGGAACTGAAGCTTCAGAAAATCAAGTGCGCGCGCATCTTCAGGGTCTGTCACATCGAGCTCACGGATGACCTTTTCCGATTTTGGAATATGAACCATCGATTTTACGATTTCATCCAGCTCATACAGGATGTGCAGCCTGTCCTTGAAATGGGCCGATTGGTTCAGGTGATGGATCCCCGATTGCAGAAAACTGCGGCAGAGATCGCACTTCCGGGAATCATGCAGGGGGGTTGCGTTTAGCAGCACCCCCCAGTTCCGAATGACATTTCTGTCCCAGATGGCAACATCCTGGCTGCCCGGCAGCTGCAACAGTTTTTCAGCGGCGTCCAAGCAGCCGTCTGCCAGTCCATGTTTCAGGAGGATGGACAAAGCCAGCATTACGGCGCTCAGGTCCAGATGGTTTTCGGGTGGATGCAGCTCCAGCTTGTCCAGGTCAAGAGGCATAACTGCAAAAAAGCCGTCGGGTACTTCTCCCACAGTATCGATATGCTTTCCGGCATGTTTCGCAGCATACAAGGAAGCAAGGGCTACAAGGATGCGCCTTTTGCTTCTGATGCCGTTCAAATCTACCGGTTGGCTTGCATCCACGTTCCGTTGTGCCAGGTACTCCCGGAAAAAATGGCTCAAACCCTTGTGAAACAGCAAATTTTTGCCGATGATTTGCCCCGCGGTTTGATACAGCAGCGAATCCGAAGAGCGAAAATAGAAAATGAGGAAGGGGATGAGTGATGGATGGATCTTCTCAAACGTGTTCAGGGCCATGAGCCTGAGCCGGATCTCCTCCCTCTCAGAAATGTGCGTCCAATCGCTCCACGCCTCCTGAATAGCCTGTGGTGAACAGATCGGGAAAAGTTTTGCGTTCAGCTCGAATGGCTTAAATCCGGCCTCTGCAGCCTCGGCAGCCAGGTCTGCAAGTCGTACGTCCCCTGGTTTCAGGGCCTTGAATCGCCGGTTCAGGATATTATCGATGGATTCCATAAATATTGTTTAACAGACTTTCAAAAGCGTTGAACCGGCTCCAATATGCCAGTTTGTGTTTTATTCAATTGATGTTATAATTAAATCGAAATAAACAGTTTACAAACAACCAAAGCAATATAACAGATTGAGATATGATCCTTGAACCGGAAGTCCTTCAGTCATATTGGGAAAAATTCACAAGCGATCTCGATGAATGGAACATTGGAGAAGCTGTACTGAGCGCTCAGAATATCTCGGCCGGAAGGGTGGCACAAATCCTGACCGACCGGAATTATGACCTCATAATTGCTTTCCTGGAAGCTGCTGATCAGAAGCAGGCCGGCAAGATCCTTTCGCATTTCAGCTCCCAGATGTCGGCCGAGATCCTGGGAGAAATGAATCCGGATATCGGTTCCAAACTCATCGATGACATCCCTGTTGACAAGGCAGCGGATATCATGCAAGCAATGAATGCGGAAAAAGCTGGCACACTACTGGGCATGATCAACCCGAATCTTGAATCGATGATCCGGGAACTGATGCGCTACGAAAAAGGCACGGTCGGATCGCACATGAACACCTACTTCATCGCGGTCAAGATGGGCACAACGGTCCAGCAGACGCTCATCGCCATCAAGGATGCATCGCATCGTATTGAAAGCAAAAATTATGTCTACGTGGTGAACGGGAAAGGCAAACCGCAGGGGGTTATTTCCATGAAAGACCTCATCCGAACCGAACCGTCAAAAGTCGTGGATGAGATCATGGTGCCCAATGTGGTGGCAGTTCACGCCACGGACGATGCGATCATGGCCTCGCAGCTATTGCAGAACCGGCGTTTTCAAATGCTCCCGGTCCTGAATGAGGATGACAGCATTATTGGCGTTCTGATGGCCGACGACGCCGTGGAAGTGCTGTCCATGAACATGGTGGATATGTTCATGCACATGGGTGCAACCTCGGCCGATGAGTCTTTCTACACGCCGCCTCTCGGGTCCGTAAAAAAAAGGCTTCCATGGATGGCGGGTAACGTATTCCTGAACCTGGGCGCCGTTGCGGTAATAGCATCATTTGAAGCCACCATTGAAGCCGTGGCCGCACTCGCCATATTTCTGCCCATGATCACGGATATGGGCGGGAACGTCGGCATTCAGGCACTGTCGGTATCCATTCGCAGCATAGCACTGGGAGAGGCAAGGCTGAACGAATACTGGCGGGCGACCAGAAAAGAGATCATCGTCGGCCTGTGCAACGGCCTGGCCCTCGGCGTCCTCTTTACCGTCATCGCTTTCATCATCCAGGCCAACCTGGTTCTTGGACTGGTTGCCGGTGCCGCACTGGCGTGCAACGTTTTGATCGCAGGGATTGTCGGAGGCACCCTTCCGTTCCTGATCAAGCGCTGGGGCGGCGATCCGGCCATGATGACCGGACCAGTCCTCACTACAATCACCGATATAACCGGCGTTTCGATTTACCTGGGGCTTAGCACCTATTTCCTTACGAGCCTTCTAGCCGGTTGAGAGGGATAACTGGCAAGCGGGACCTCCGCCGAATGTTGGCAGATCATCGATTTATGATGCAGCTCACCGCTCAGACATGCGGAATATGGGTAACTGCAAGCCTTTGTGGATGGCGAATAGCCGCAGCGCAATCACCATGGCCATGCCGATCCCAAATGCTGCAGAACTATCGAGACCAAGTGCCTTCAGGATCAGATACAGGATGATGCCGGCGATGGCAGCGGTGGCGTATATGTCCCGCCGCAATATGAGCGGGATTTGCGCGGTGATGACATCCCGCAGGACTCCACCGGCAACACCGGTCATGGTGCCCATCAGTACCACGATGATTGCGGGATAGTTGGCTGCTTCGGCCACCTGCGCACCTGAGAGTGCAAACAGTCCAAGACCGAAAGCATCAGCCACGAGAAGCGCCTTTTGCGGTGGAGGTCTAAGCCGGACATAAGCTACGGTGAGCAATGCTGCAGCGATGATGACTATCAGGTAAAGAATGTCAGTGGTCCAGAAGATCGGATACCGGTTCAGGAGGAGATCGCGCAGGGTGCCGCCCCCAATGGCGGTGATTGCTGCAATCACAATTACACCCAGAAGGTCCAGCCTTCTGTCTCGTGCGGCAAGCACACCGCTCACAGCGAATACGGCGACGCCTGCGAGATCAAAATAATATAGGATCATAAGTCAATAAGCTAGAGTTGCATGATCTGGCCACTGAATGCCGGGATGGACTGGTTAGAGCAACCTGGCCAGGTATTTGACCAAGTGTCTGCCAATCAATGCATTAGTCGGGTGCGCACATCAGCGTGAATAACCAATTATTCTCAACGCATCGATGGCCCAACAAAGATCACCATGATGGTCAGCCATACGAGAAAAAGTATCACCGCAATCACGAAAATTAAAAAAACAATTCCAGGCCAGCTGCATTGCTTCAGACATTTAGACCGTCGAAGAATAATAACGCCGCAGGTAATTATAAAGACGGCGATCAGAATTAATTCCATACCAACTGTCATCTGCTGCCTTCAGGATGGTACCGTGCGGTTCATTGGATATCCGAAAGGCGTTTTAGAGTTTCAATGTGGTCTGCGCGATTCAATTCGCCTGCTCAGTAAAGTTGAATGTAGCAGATTGCCAGGTCGTTTGCTACCAATTCATGGATCATCAATCTCAGGGTGTGAGCTGCAACTCAGAAATTCTATCAGGTGGCTCTGTACCAGTTCTCACAGCACCCGGAAAATCAATCCAAATGCAATGGCACTCCCGGTGATCAGAAGGGGAACTGACCAAATGTGGAACTCTGTCCAGCGGGCCTGACCGCGGGCCAGGCGCATTGCAATAAGATTTGCAAGTGAGCCGATTCCCAGGCCAAATCCACCAACGCTTGCACCCCATGCTAGCAGCTGCCAGTCGTCTGTAAACGCCTCCAGGAATATGGCGGCCGGCACGTTCGACATCACCTGTGACAGTATTACACCAGCCGAGAAGATTCCGCCCGGCAGTACGTCGATGTAGTTTGCCTGTGCTGCAACAGAAGGCAGTGTTGCAAGCAGGCCCAGATCCACAAACATCATGATAAATACGAGCAGAAGCAGCCAATCGACCCCGAGAAGTACTTCACGTGATATGAACAGAAATAGCAGAATAAGGCCAACGGCAGCATACATGGCAAATCCCTGATCGGTAAGGATCAGAAATACAGGATAAAGGAGCAGGGATATGATCAGCAGTTTCCGGTTGATTTCGGGTCCCGTATCGATCTGTTTCAAAACAATTTCTTTCTTCGAAAAACCCAATGGCACAGCAATCATAAGTAACAACATGAGGCACAAACTGAGAGGGATCATAGTCAGAAGAAACTCCGTGAAGGATGCTCCCGATACCTGCCAGAGAAACAGGTTTTGTGGATTGCCAATCGGGCTGACAGCAGATCCGGCATTCACCGCGAGGGCTTCGAATATCACAAGACGGCCAACCGGGAGGTAGGCGACCAGGCCGAGACTGAGAGTGATTGGAACCACTATAAAAAGGGCTACATCATTG
This sequence comes from Balneolales bacterium, assembly GCA_007132975.1. Taxonomy (GTDB): domain Bacteria; phylum Bacteroidota; class Rhodothermia; order Balneolales; family Natronogracilivirgulaceae; genus SKNL01. The sequence goes on along the minus strand of SLNO01000047.1, from coordinate 5,493 downwards.
GTGATCAATGCGGAAAGTGCGGCAGAAAAAAGTACCAGGACGATCGCCAGCGTTCTCTCATTGCGGATTTCGGCAAGCATTCTGCGTCCGGTAAAGGCCAGGAAACCGCTTGCCTCAAGCCCCCTGCTGAGCACCATGAGTCCCGCAAGTGCGCCGATGGTTTTCCAGTCAACCAATGCTGCAAGTCCATCAGCTGAAACCGGTGCAAGCAGGAAGAGTGGAATGAACAATACCAGTAATATGGCAAGCAGGGCCTCTTCCTGAAGCCGGCGCAGGACACGGCGAAATAAGGGCATGACTATGTATAGAATTCTGCAGGATTAGAACTGAATAGGAGAATGAACGTGGCAATATACGGGTTGGCATCCAATTTTATCCTGCCGGTGCCATGATCAGTCAAACTGCGGGACACGGTGATTTCCGCTTGCCCCACGAAGTCCCCAGAACGCCCATGTCTCAGCTGTCTCGCGTAGAAACGATGGGCGTATCAGCAATAGCTGACGGTGTTGACGAGGTAACGCGAAGAGCAAGAGAACAGCTGATGTTAGGTGCAAGCCACATTAAGCTGGCCGGAGGCGGAGGTGTTGCTTCTATGTATGATCCGCTGGATGCCGTCCAATACACCTATGAGGAGATCCGTGTGGCCGTTCAAGCTGCTGAAAACTGGGGTACCTATGTGATGATTCACGCTTACACCCCAGAGGCCGTTCAATTAGCCATCAGAGCCGGGGTGAAAAGTATTGAACACGGACAGCTGCTCGATGAAGAGACCGTGATGATGATGGCAGAATATGATGTTTGGTGGAGTTTGCAACCCTTCTTTGATGATGAATTTGCCAATCCGCAAACAGGGCCAAGTCGTGTAAAGCAGATCATGGTTTCTGAGGGAACAGAGCGGGCTTTTGAGCTGGCAAAAAAGCACAATGTGAAAGTAGCGTGGGGAACCGATATGTTATTCAACCCGGCAGGAAACAGAAATCATGGCGCGCACCTGGCAAAATTGAGCGGATTTTTTACCCCTGCAGAATTGCTTGTCATGGCAACCTCAAACAACGCGCAAATCCTGAAACTTTCCGGCGAGCGTAACCCCTATCCCGGCGATTTGGGAGTAGTGAAAGAAGGTGCTTATGCGGATTTGCTTCTTGTTCAGGGCAATCCGCTTGAGGATATTGACCTTATCAGAGACCCCGACACCAACTTCGTGATTATCATGAAAGACGGAAAAATTTACAAGAATACCATTCAATAACAGACTAACATAGGGCCAGTTTTTAACAGGCTTGACTTGGTTAGTAGGAGATGCAATAATACTTTGAATTGCTTTTCAGGCAATAGATCTTGGATCGGCAAATCGAAGTTATGCCCGACTTGAAATTGTTGTTACTATATATGTTTATCGATTAGAGTGCCTCAATAATGTTTAAGTCTTTCAAAATTCAAACAGTGATTGCGTCCAGCTCATGAACCAAAAACTTTTTTTAATAACTTCGCGTGGCGGGGTCCACTGAGGTTACAAACCAAGCTCACTCAACAAGCATGAACTCTTTCGATAAATCCCCGACTCTAACGGTAATCCGACCGGGTTCCAGTATTCTGTTTCCATAGCGGTCCGGGTATGAAATATGTTTTTGCGGCACCAATTCAAACTCCAGCCTGGTAGACTCCCCCGGCTCCAGCTCGATTTTTTCAAAATGCTTCAGCTCCAGAACCGGCCTTGAAATTCTGCCTACATGGTTGGTTATGTACCAGAGCACGCTCTCCATCCCCGTAACTTCACCGCTGTTGGTAACCGTGACAGAGGCAGTCAAAGACTCATTCATGCCCACTGAATGGCTCCCCAGCTGTAAATCGCTGTAATCAAACTCTGTGTACGACAGACCGTGACCAAAAGGGTAGAGCGCGGATGAGGATATCGCGCTTGGTTTGTGATTGTAGGTCGAAAAGTGTCCCGTGTACATGGGATATGAAATGGGCAGCCTTCCACTTGGATTCACACGTCCGCTGATGATATTTGCAATGGCTTCACCGCCCTCGAATCCGGGCAGTCCTGTAAAAATGATGGCATCCGTCTTCTCAACTATTGGTGTGATGATCCGCGGCCTTCCCAGCACAAGGACCAGCACAAGCGGCGTTTCGGACTCTGACAAAAACGCAACATCTGATAATTGGTCGCTGGGCAAGGTCAGATCGGTGACGTTGCCGGTGAACTCCGCATAAGGTTCCTCACCCCCCGCATAGATGATCAAATCTGCGCTGTCTAACAGGTCCCGGTTTGCAGATGACCTAAGCTCCGATGCGATCAGCCGGATTTCAGCTGCCGGATATTCCTTCTGCAGAGCGGTATAAATGGTGTGCATATCTTCCGGATACTGCTCCTCAGTTCCCCCGGCCCAGGTAAGCGTCCAGCCGCCGTTCAGATTGCGCTTGCTGTTGGCCGACATCCCCGCAACTACGATCAAATTGGGTTCTTTGGCCGGCAAAACGTCGTTCTCATTTCGCAACAGCACAATAGACTCCCGCGCGGCCTCAAGGGCCTTGAGCCTGTTCTCTTCCGTTCCGATTCTGTAAAGCCTGTCGCTGCGAGGGAAGGGATACTCAAAAAGGCCAAGTTCAAATTTAAGCCGGAGTATCCGGCGCACAGATTCATCAAGCCGCTCCTCCGTGATGCGTCCCTCATCCACAAGTTCCTTAAGCGCAGTATTAAAATTGAGATCAAGCGGGGTCATACTGACATCAATCCCGGCTGTAACCGACTGATAAACGGCCTCCTTGTAGTTTTCAGCAGTTCTGTGCAAATCGACCAGCTTTTCAATATCAGCCCAGTCGGTAAGCACAACGCCATCAAACCCCATTTCATCCCTGAGAAGTTCTGTGACAAACTCGTATGATGCGTGCACCGGTATGCCGTTCACTTCACCGCTGTTCAGCATCATTGTTTTGATGCCGGCATCCACAGCTGCCTGGAAAGGGGGGAGGTGGAACTCACGAATGGCCTGCATGGAAAGTTGGACGGGTGTGCGGTCCCAGCCTGTCCTTGGATCGGAATATGCAACAAAATGTTTGCCCGTGGCCGCAACCCGGTACGGCGCGATCTCTTCATTTCCCTGGTATCCTTCAATGAAATTTCGACCCATCTCGGAAGCAAGATGGGGGTCCTCGCCATAGGTTTCCCAGATACGGGCCCAGAGTGGATTCACGCCAAGGTCAATCGTGGGCGCAAAACCCCAGCGATGCCCGATATCTACTGATTCGTAAGCGGTTACCCACCCGGTTGCATAGGCGTGGATCGGGTTGAATGTGGCGCCAAGGTTGATGTTATGTGGAAAAATGGTGGATTCGGCAAGGTAGCTGGCACCGTGTATGTGATCAATACCATAGATGACCGGGATCTCCAGCCTGCTTTCTTCCAGGCCTACACGTGAGAGTTCATATATAAATGTGAACCATGTTTCGGGTGGAACGGCATCGCCGTTGATAAACGACCCGATATGATGGTTGCGAATGAGATACCGTGCTTTTTCTTCATCCAGGACCACATCGCTTGCAGCGCCTGTGGTGTTGATCATGGATATGTTGAGCTGGGTCATCTGCCCGATCTTCTCATAAACGGTCATCCGTCTCAGAAGGTCTTCAACCCGCTCATCAATGGATGCTTCCGGATTTTGATAGATGGTTGTCTGGGCATTAAGGTTCGCAGTTGTGAAGATGCAGGCAATGGTAAAGAAGCAGATCAGTACGTATTTCATGTGTTTAAAATCATTGGATTCATAAGGTCACATAGAATGTCCATGACGTTTTTAATCATACTCCTGTGTGACCGGTAGATGTCCGGTCATGGACATTTCATGTGTTAAAAACTTTGGATTTCTAAGGTTACATAGAATGACCATGACGTTTTTAATCATACTCCAGTGTGACCGGGCTACGGTCATGGACAATTCATATCTCATTGATTAAATGTGAAATGCAGTAATAAAAAAAATTTTAAAAAGATTAGTAAAAAGTGTCTGTAATGCAATCCACCAATTCAGGAATGCCAGAAAATGCCCAAGCGAAGAGCGTGTTATACCTTGTCATCATTTATTTAGTCTCGTGCCAATCTAAAGGTTATCAATCACCAATGCCTTTCAACCCAATCATCTTGTGGGGCGATTATGATGAAGTCATAGTTCTGTATGGTTTGTATTTCAAATGGCCTTCCAGTGAGTGTTTGGTTGGATATCTGTTCACGAAGAGACCGCAAATCCACAAGAGCCCATTTTTCTTTATCTCCGACGCTTATAAAACGCTCAAAATCCTCCCAACCACTACGACCCTTTACGTCCCGGCCTTCAAAAAATCGATTCAGATAGTAGATATGAACAGATGTTTGGTTTCGGGACTCAGCAATTTGGGACACATGATTTCCGATATCGTAAAGGTTTAGCGGGCTGCGATGCCGCCCCATGTGAAAGGATCCCATTTTGAGAAAGACTTTGGGTTCCGGGTTTGCCTCCAATGCCGCTTCAAAATTACGGTTGAAATTTTCTTTAAAATAGCTGATTCGAACAGGTTCGCTGGCTCGGCCCTTCTCAGCCATACAGTAAATTTCCAATGTTTTTTGAAGAGCGTCTGAAATTTGATTGATATCGGGGTCATCGGAATGCGTAAAACTTTCCAGGTATGCCTGAAGATCAGCATCGCTTTTAAGACGGCAGCTGCGGTGAAAGCTGCTGATAAATAATTCCCTGAACTGATTCCGCCTGTCCAGCCGGTAGACTCTTCGTGTTAGTTTTCTGTGAAGCCTCTGCTGATCCCGGGACATGGATTCGCCGGCCAGATCCGCAAGCTCATCAATCAGGTAGGCGTACGAAAAGTAGAATTCCTGGTCCAGCCCCCAAAGTTCATAGCCCATAAAATCTGCGGCGGCAAGAAAACGCAAATCGGTTTCACCTTTAAAAAAGGGAATGGGGATGATGTCGTATATCCGTGATGAATACGCTGCATAAAAAGCGGATACTTCAGGTTTGCCATTGCGGATTAGCTGCTGAAGTTTTCGGGCGGAATAGGGACCGGTTTCAATGGCAAAATAATTGAACCCATGAGGCTTTAATGTCTGCAGCAGCGATACAGTTAATTCACCAAGTCTTGTTCGATTGTGTAACTCTCCAAGAGCAACCAAGTGGGCCTGCCCTAATGCAACTATCAGTGAATCTGCACCAATGAAATTTCCATCCTGAATATCAAAATAGGTGGTATGTTGCGCTATCAAGTCCTCACTTATAACGCTGGTTTCATTTTCAGAATCCGCGATGATTATCTGAAAACAAAAGAAGATAAGCAGCAGAAAATTCATTGAGCTTATTTAAAGAGTAAAGGCATAAATGCCCTGTGTTTAACCGGCGTGGAGATTGATGATGTGGATGGGCGAATTCCGTCCAATCGTACGGTTATTCGAATAACTCGAAGCGAAACGCCTTGATCTTTCCAAAAAGGACGTCCTCACGTAGATTG
>SLNO01000043.1 GCA_007132975.1 Balneolales bacterium | reverse complement strand
GAAATTTTTCCGGAGCAGGTTTCTATTGACCACAATCAGGCGGTGAAAAGCTTCAGCGGGGATTTTGTGACGATGGGCGTATCCACCCGTTCAGAAGATCATAAACCGCCGGAAGTATCTGTCCAGACCGCGATCGTTACCCAGATCGGAATGGAAAACATGGTGCTGCTGAACCAGACAGGCGAACTGAATTATGCCAATATCACCACAGATGGCAATTTCAATACGGTGGATTGGAGACAGATCGGCATGCGCAACTGGGTTTCCATAGTTTTGGATGGCAACTCGTTTGAAATTGATGGCGTGCAGGATGGGAATTTCAACGAGATACGGCTGAATTATGAGGGAGATGGGGTTAAGCAGACTTTTCTGCAGGAAGGGGATCATCAGCTTCTGGAGTTCAGCGGAACACCCATTCCCATGACGGTTACCCAAATGGGCGACGGGGCAACAGTTATTATTGAAAACCACTGAGCAAAATCCATCAGACAGATTTTCGTTTTCTGACAGATCGCTCCACCGCGCGACTGCCAGCACCACTTCTTATTGACATTTACCATATTTGTTGCATGTCAACCCAATTCATGACACACCTGTTCATCGGACGATAAAGAGACACGGCACTGCCGCCAGCCGGGATTTCCCACAAATAAGTTGTCTGCCGGCAACAATACTATTCAAAAATCAGATACAGCCCTGCCCGGAACCGGGGCAATGGGACCGCACGTAAAAAGAGATTGTTACATTAAGCTTTGTTAATGATCCTGAACAGCCTGTCAAGGGTGAGCTGCTCCGGAAAATCCTGCAACTTGCAATATTACCAAATAGTTAAGAGATAAGGTCTGGAGTTTCTAAAACAGGCTGCAGGAGCCGTTTTTTTATGAGAATTACTTAATAATCTCATTGTTAAGCATTTCTAATTTTGAATCTCATCCCTTTTTTTGGATCATAGGTGTGAAGCGACAAGCAGTCGGCATGAATCAAAAACTACTTGTCAGTTCCGGTGAGACGGATCAATTTTAGAGTGGGATAAACAGAGGATCATAAATCAAAGGGAGTGAATACCCCAGGGGATTTTTCCCCACAATTGGAAGGGTTCCAGCAAAATAATGACCTATTCAGCAAAACATACTATACTGCTATTCCTCTTGAGCTTTCTGGCACATTCGACGGATGCCCGTGCCGGCGAAACACTTGAATTGAATATGGAAGATGTCCCCGACAAAACCACCTACAAGGTGCAGCAAGGCGACAGACTCTATACCATAGCCCGGCAATATGGCAGCGTGCTGTTCTGGGAGGCGATCTACATCATGAATGCGGACCAGCTCAGAAATCCGCACCGGATCCATCCCGGACAGGTGCTTCACATACCTTATTTTGTCGCTAATTTCAAGACATATGGTTTTCCGTTGCGCGATGTGCTCATCCAGCCTTTCTGCACCAGCACCGAGATTGCGGAGATTGCATGGGATAATGTCAACTTTGCGTATCTCTTCTTTTATGATCAACGGAATATGGCGCCGCTTTCCATGATGGCACAATCCGCGATCGATAAAATGGATGACAAGGCCGGCAGGAAAACAGGTGAAAAGGATGACATTGAAGATGAAACCCTGGCCGCTTTCCGCGAAGCGTTCGAAGAGCTGGTCCGAAAGGAGGAGGAAGAGCGTCGACGAGAGGAAAGGCAGGCATCGTCCGAGCGGCAAATGTTTGTGGAAATCGACGGCATGATCCATGACGAAACCCGCTCCAAGCTTGGCCGGGATTTTTACGACATATTCTATACAAGCTGGCAATCACCGCCCAACGCAAGCAATTACTCCATCCGCATCACCGAACAGCCAGCACCCAGCATGGGTACCGTGATTGCGGTGCAGGTCAACAACACCGAAACCTTCCGCAGCCGCTTGCAGCCGCGGCATGATGCCATCGAAGAGGCAGGAATGTTTGCGGTCAGGCGCACATACATGTTCCTTCAGCAAAACCAGCAGCAATTCATGATCTACTGATATAATTATGTCATTTACAGCAAAAACCATATTGCCCATTTTGGTGCTCGTAATCGCCGGCATGACCGCCCAGGTCCAGGCACAGCAGTTCGTCTACGAACCACTGAATCCCGCTTTCGGCGGGAATCCGATGAACTACTCGTGGATGCTTAACAGCGCCAATGCGCAGAATCAGCATGAGGCCACGCGTGATGCAAGGCTGACCCGCGACCCTCTTGAGGATTTCCAGGCATCATTGCAGCGACAGATATTGTCGCAGCTGACCCGCGATATTGCACGCCAGCAGCTGGGACTGTCCGGCGAACCGCTCAAGGAGTCACGGTTCGAGTTTGGTGAGTTCACGATCGAGATCGTACCCGGCGCGGACGGGGTCCAATTGCTCATTTTCAACATCCTGACCGGCGACGAAACCAGCATCACCATCCCCAGTTTTTAACAGGAAGTAAAAACGGCTAACGCAGCAATCGTAAAACAATGAGACTCGGCTTTTTCGACATAGCGACCATCCTGGCAGCGGGCCTTCTGATAGGATCCTGCGCGGGTGCCATGCGGCCGATGTTCACCGAACCGGCCACGCCGGGAACCCAAAGCCGGTCTCATGAAGCGTTGCGCACACTGCCGGAACCGCAGGAGAAGATCGTGGCGGCGGTGTACCGTTTCCGGGACCAGACCGGGCAGTACAAACCATCCGACCGCATCGCCAGCTGGTCGACCGCCGTGACACAGGGGGCCACATCCATCCTCATCAAATCCATGGAAGATTCGGGATGGTTCACGCCCATCGAGCGCGAGAGCATCTCCAACCTGCTGAACGAGCGTCAGATCATACAGAACATCCGCCAGCAGCATGCCGGGGAGCATGGTGTTGCACCGCTTCCGCCGCTGCTGTTCGCCGGGATCATTCTGGAGGGCGGTATCATTGGATATGATACCAACGTGATAACCGGTGGAGCGGGTGCGAGGTACCTGGGCATCGGGGCATCCGGACAGTATCGCAAGGACCAGGTGACGATCTACCTGCGGGCCGTATCCACCCAGAGTGGACGCATCCTCAAAACGGTGCACACCACCAAGTCGATCATTTCGCAGAAACTGGACAGCGGTGTGTTCAAGTATGTGGACACCAACCGATTGCTGGAGGCGGAAGCGGGGTATACGTACAACGAACCGCCGGTGATGGCGGTGACCGAGGCCATTGACGAGGCGGTCAAGATGCTGATCCTTGAGGGTGTGGAAGAGGGTTTGTGGGCGGCACGTGATCCTGCGGCTATCTGGGAGTATCGTGAGCAGCATGAATATGAAAAACGGCTCAATGAGCGCCTGGAGCGGGATTACTTCGGCTTTTTGACCCGGCCGGAATACCGGGGCGGATGGTCAATGACGACCAATATGACTTTTGGAAGTGTTATTGGTAACTACAGCAACCCGGATGTGAACGCCGGATTCTCAATGCAGATTGAGCGTGGCCTGACTCCCCATTTTGCAATTCAGGGGCGCGGTGAGCGGACCCGGATCAGTGCACCGCAGGTGTTCTCGAGTCCGGTGAATTCCGCGGAACTGTCGCTGATCGCATATGCGACACCGAAATATCGGTTGTCACCGTTCTTTTCCGGAGGGATGGGTACGTTCGCCTTCGACAGACTTTTTGAAGGACAAAACGACAGATTCTTTCCTTATGTTGTTGGTGAGGCGGGACTTGACTATCGTATCAATAGAAATTTTGGAGTGCGTCTCAGCGCTAATTACCGTTATCTGCTGGTGGACGGGCTGGACGGAGTGAAGCTGGGTAAATACAATGACCAGCATTGGGGTATCAACATCGGATTTGTGATAAATCCTGATTACTGATCATAAACCAGAACGGAGGATCGGAATATCGAAAACAGACAGGAGTAAAAAGGCGCAAGGCAACGCTGCGGAGCCTTACAGGAAACTGTAAGGGGTGACCAACCAATAACCACAACGTTACCTCGCTTGCTTGAAAATTTACAAAATTTTTCGTGAGCAAGCTACTTGCGCCTTTGCCCTCCTCTTACAGAGTCTCACTTACGTGAGTTACTTCCCAAAAAATCAAGGGAAGGTCGGTCAATGTATTGACTGACAAGAAGTAACCATCTGAGCGCCCGGCACGCGGTGTGTCGTGGTGTTCAAAAAACAAAGAAAAAAGGTGACCAACCATGAAAAACATAGCAACCTTACTCGTAGCCCTTGTGCTTTCCACAGGTATGGTATTTGCACAAAGCAACGAATATACGTTAGAGCAAACTGGTAACGACAACAATGCCAGCGCTACACAAATCGGCCTGGAGAATGAAGCCTTCATCCAGCAGGGCGGCTTCGGTGGCGGAAGCGTTCAATCCAACAATGCAACAGCTGTCATTGAGCAAGTTGGAGCGCATAATGACGCCAGGATCAATCAGCGTCAGGGATGGCCGGGAGGTACTCTGCCCAGCTTGCATACCATCAGCCAGGAAGGTCAAAGAAACGAAGCATTTCTGGAGACCTTCAATGGTGCTAATGATGGACATATCATGCAGCTTGGTCTTGACAACATTGCGCAAGGTCGTCAATCGTCGGAAGGCGGATTCATCAGCATTTCCCAAACCGGTGATGTTAACACAGCTGATGCGGATCAACTTCAATCCAGCGGAGCTTCTGCTGTTATTGTCCAGGAAGGATCGGAAAACATAGCTGAAACCTATCAAAGAGGCGGCGACAATGCCATGGAAATCGGCCAGTATGGCGTGAGCAACACAGCACGCTCCCATCAGAATGGTGCCGGTAACCTCGGCGTTATATACCAGGAAGGTGTCAATCATACCGGCTCACAGTGGGTTTCCGGTGATGACAACACGGTAATCCAGTCCCAAACGGGTGAGCGCAACCGTCAAAGACTGGAGATTACCGGTTCCGGCAACACCTACGTTGCCGCTCAGGATGGTCAAAGAAACCAGG
>SLNO01000025.1 GCA_007132975.1 Balneolales bacterium | reverse complement strand
GTGTCGTGCAGCTGGGCATCCTTGTAAAGGATCCCGAAAAGCGGTCCGTAGAGCAGTGGCGCACCCAGGAAGATGAGCATGGCCACCGAATTGCGCGAAAACCGGTGGAACTCGCGGAGTACGATCGTGAAAAAAGTGCGGATGAATGCCATGTTAGGTGTTATTTGTGGATGGGGATCATCACTGATCTATGGATGTAATTCATCACCGATCTATAGGTATGTTGCATCTCCGAGCAGAATGGTCATGTTGTGCTGCAGGTGGCCGGCGGGCTCGTCAGGCAGCGGGCGGAAACGCAGTTCGTAGACGGACTCGCCAAGGCGGTGGCGCGGATACATGCTGGTGACGGCCGCATAGGAAGGCAACGGGACGATGCGGTCCAGCGAGGCGCGGAAGGTCGTGCCGCCGAATCCGGTGCGCAGGTGCCATACCTGTCCGGTCTCATAGGCATAAAGCTGTGACTCCGGTATGGTGAAACGGATGGATGGGGTTTCCAGCTCGTAGCCCGCAAACAGGTTGTAGCCAGGGGTTGCCAGTTCGCCGGGACGCAGCACCACGGTCTGGATACGCATGGCTTTGGGGGCGGTGATGATGCGGTCTGACCAGGCCGTCTCCGCCTCGGCAAGCGCCGCCAGGGCGCGCTGATAGTCGCCGCGGGCCATGGCCACCTTTTCGGGGCGCACGCCGGATTCCAGATCCTCCATCTGTGCCTTTGCCGCCTCGAGCTGCGAGGTGGCTGCAAGGTAGCGTGACCGGATGTTGTCGTACTCCTGGGCGGCGATCAGCGAGTCGCTGAACATGTTCTGCATGCGGGTGTAGCTCGACTTTGCGTAATCGTACTGGGCGCGGGCGGCGTCGAGCTGCGCCCCGGCGCGACGCCGGTCAAATTCCGTGGCTCCGTTCCCGGCCATCTCATACTGCGCCCGGGCCGATGCCACGGCCCCGCGCGCCTGATCGAGACGGGCCGCTATCTCCGGGGCATCGATGACGGCCAGCGTGTCGCCTTTGCCGACGATGTCGCCTTCTTCGACTTTTACCTCCAGAAGCCGGCCAGGCACTTTTGGCGCCAGATAGACCGATTCCAGCTTCACTTTCCCCTCGGGCGGTCCCTCCCGGTTTTCGGCATACTGCCTGGCTGCAAAAACTCCCAGTACGGCGGCTGACAGCAGGATTACAACCGTAAGTGCCACAATGACAAGGTATTTTCTATTCACGATAAGTCTCCCGTTATTTTTAATTGATTTCTGTTCTGCCACCCCGACTGGCAACCCGCTGTGAAAGGGCGGCATGAGCGTTGACAGGGTTTGCTGGACTAAGCGGGTATAATGCGGCAAGAGGGGCAACAGGCTTTTTTCCACCCGAAACCTTCAATGATGTTTGGATTCACAGGCCAGCGATGGTTTCAATTCCCAGATGCCCGTTCGCGCGGAGCAGCTTCATGGCGGCCCTGCGCTGCTCGAATACCGCCTGCTGCCACTCCAGCTCCGCCCGCTGGTAACCTGTCTCGGCATCCAGCTTCTCGGACACTGGCGCCAGGCCAAGCCGGTAACGCTGCGTGGACAGGCGCAGGGAGGTTTCGGCTTCGACAAGCGTTTCACTGGCCACATTCAGCTGCCGCTCCGCCACCGACAGACGCACCTCCGCCTGCCGACGGTCCAGTTCCACAAGTGAAGTTACCTCCTCGAGCCGCTCCCGGGCGATGACACGGTCCCGTTCGGCTTTCTGGATGCGGCGCGACCGGTTGAAACCGTCGAACAGGTCCCAGCGAAGCCCGAAACCCATCACACGCGACGGCTCAAGGACCGAAAGATCATCTTCATACAGTTCCTGTCGAAGGAACGCGTAGGCCTGAGGCAGGTAATCGGCCCTGCTAGCCCGGTACTGGTAATCGGCAGCCAATCCGGCGTTCTTCAATGCCTGCACCTCCGGACGGGTTGATTGCGGGATGTCGTCCGGCACCATTCCGATCAGCTCAAGGCGTGAATCAGGCAAGGCTGCTGATGCGTCTGAGTGCCCGCGCTCGCTGCTGCCACCGGGTGCCGGCCCGGCAAACGTTTCCCATGAGATGCCGCTCAGATGCTCCAGCTTCCTGGCAGCAAGCTCGCGGTCCCCTTCCCTCCTGATCCGCTCTTTCTCCAGGTCATTTCGGGCGATGCGAATCCGGGTGAGATCGTAGGCCGGAATAAGCCCCTCCTCAAATGCCCGATCCGCCACACGCTGCTCCTCCTCAAGGCGACGGTCGGCCCGGTCGAGCACACGGATCGCCTGCTCCACCAGTACCAGATTATCATAGGCCTCCGCCACCTCCAGGAGCAGCTCCTGCTTGTCTGCCTCCACCATTTGCAGCTTGGCCTGCTCTCCATGATGGGCCGCCTGCCCCATCCTGGGAACCTTGAAGCCCGTAAACAGCACCTGGGTCACCTCCACTGAGGCCCGAAACGTATTCCGTTCCTGCAGTGTGATCGGGGGTATGTCGACCTGCAGCCCGTTCGGCTCAGGGAACGGCATGGTAATTGGGTCCACCCCGAACCGGATGCGCTGATCGAGGGCCCTGAAACTGGACTCCAGCCTCACATTTGGCAGGTAGGTCTGATAAACCATGTGGCGGTCAAAACGCGCCTTGTCAGCTTCCGCCATTCCGGCTTTGAGGGTATGGCTTCTGGATACAGAATGCTCCAGTACATCAACAAGTGCGGGACGTTCAAAAGTCTGTTGCGTTTCTTTCTTGTTGGATTCGAACTGCTGCACTATGGCCGGCTGCGCTGCTGATCCCGCGGGATGAAAGGCTCCTCCAATCAGGATCGCGAGCAGGACAAGCTTGATCATATTCATACCTTCACTTCTTTTGTTTTACTGGTTCATTGCATGCTGTGTACGCTGACGTCAAAGCAATCCTCACATCGACCAGATCGCAAACCACCGCATTCATATCCATCACGGGTGGATAAAAACAGGATCCCGCCTTCCAACGGGATCCTGTAGTGGGGTTTATGATCAGGTCCCGGTATTCCACTGCCGGGGTTGGCGGCGGAATGCCGGTCACTTTGTTGTAGTCAACATGTCAAATTTAGAACTATATTCTATTCTTGTCAATATTAAATTGAACATTATTCTATTTTTATCTCTTATCAATGATTTTACTACTCTTATACCCTCTTTTAGACATTATTACTGCAATGATTTGATTGTTTCTTGTCAGATTCCACACCCTGAAGGCGTGCCTCTGGGCTCCGCCATGCAGCTGCTATGGGAGAGGAATCTTTGAAACCGGGTTGGAACAGGTGGCAGTCTGCCCCCCGGAAGTGAGGATATGGGGCACGATCATGATCCGGCAAGAAAGGCGATTCCGGAAAAAAGACAAGGTCCCGCATCCAAGCAGGACCTTGTAGTGGGGTTTATTTTTGTTCCCGGGATCAGATGACCGTGGGGGTGACACCATTCACCCGGGCTCTATGATTCAGAAGTAAATCAACACCAAAAGATAGAATTTTATTCTATGTATGTCAAATTAATTCCGAACAAAGTTCTATAAGAGCGGGCTCCTTTTTTTCGGTATGCCACAAATCCCGTCATTCCACACCTTTCAACCGGTTGATCTCCTGGATCAACAGCTGGAGGTCCGATATGGCCTTGTTCACTGTCTCCTGGCGCAACCCCCGGGCCTGGAGTTTCCATCGCGCAAGGAACAAACCCACCTCTTCCGGTGTACGCTGAAGTTTCTCCTCGAGCACCTTCATCATGACATTGATGACCGAACCGAAATGGCAGGCAAATGCCAGCTCCCGATCGATACCCTGGTAAAAATCGGAGTATTTGGTATAGCGCGAAACCGCCTTCTCCTCAAAGAACCGTATGAGCCGGTCGCGGAAACCCGGATAGGAGGCACCGCCGAGGATGGCCTTGGCAAAATGCTTCTTCTGGAAAATGGCTGTGATCTTCAGATAATCGTCGAGCGCCTCAATGGAGTAGTGCGGATAGGAGCTCAGGTTCACCCTCTCCAGGTCACCGGTGTTCCAGATCTCATCGCACAGATGGTCGATCACCTCCATCACCATCTCGTCCTTGTTCGAAAAATAGAAATAGACATTGCCGATGGAGGTACCCGCCTTGCGCGCAACATCCTGCATGGTGGTCGCCTTGTAGCCGAACTCGCTGATCAGCTCCTCTGCCGCCTTGATGATCTGCTGTTTGCGGAGCGCCACGCGCTTTTCCATGTATTCGGTCCTGCGGTAAGCCATATGTTTTCTGCTTGGAATGAAATATCAACTCTTGCCGGTGCTAATGTATAGAATATAATTCTTTTTTTAGGCAAAGGAAACGGGTGGATACGGCCGCACCCGAAACGGCGCACCCGGCGAATTGGCGTTCAGGGTTTCCATCTATTATCCTATTTTAGTGTACCAACCAAAAACAGGGATTCATAAAATCATGGTCAAAACTTTCCGCAGCTGTCTGGCAAGAGCCTGCCCAAGCTTGTCCAGACCGGCAATCCTCTTGTTGGCGGCATTTCTGCTGGCCGCTGCTGTTCCATGCTACGGGTTGGCCGGACAAGCCACCGCGCCGGACACCCTGTTTTCCGTAGAACTGACACCGGGGGCGGTGCATACCCGATACCTCCTCAACGGTCCCAATATCATGGATGTGGTTGCCGTGGACCTGGACGATCCGTGGCTCCATTTCGAAACCGCGCGACCGCACGAACTGACGCGCACAACCGAACTCTCGCGTGCCGCAGACCGTCCGGAAAACCGGATCATCGCCGCGGTCAACGGCGATTTCTTCAGCTTTGAAACCCACTGGCCCATAGCCAACCAGTTGGTGCGCGGGGAGTTTGTCCACGGCGCGCCTGTACGCAACCGGTACCATTTCGCCGTGGATGCCGAGGGTCGTCCATTCATGGATGCCCTCTCGTTCCGGGGATCGCTCACGCTGTCCGGCAAAACCGTTTTCCCGATCAAGCGGATCAACAGTTCCGCATCCGACGCAGGCATCGTCGCCTACAACCGGTTCTACGGCGAGCAAACGCCCCGGGGCGGGGACCTGCTGGAAATCGTTCTCACACCTCGATCACCGACTTCACAGCACGGTTCGGGGGTCGATCTGCCCATGCGCATTACCGCTATCCAAGAGAGCGGCGGTAATTCTATTCCAAAAGATGGATACGTCATCCGGATCCGGGACACTGAAAAGGCTTCACAAATAAAATCGCTAACAGCCATCGGTGATCACGTCACCTTCCGGGCCGGCTTCGAATCCGGCCACCTCCACCTTACGGATGTGATGGGCGGCGGGGTGCGCATCCTTGATGATGGCCAGCCCTACAGCGGGACCAACGAGGCCCGTCATCCGCGCACCTTTGTTGCCATGGATCGCGACACCACCACGGTCTTCATATGCACCGTGGACGGTCGGCAGCTCACAAGCATCGGCATGAGCTACCGCGAAATGGCAGACGTGCTGCTGCAGCTTGGCGCCTGGCACGCAGTCAACCTTGACGGGGGCGGCTCCACAACGCTGGTGGTCCGTAATGAAGTGGCCAACAGCCCATCGGATCCCGGAGGAGAACGCAGGGTTGCCAACGCCCTGATGCTGGTCAGCACCGCCCCCGGCGGCGACCCCGAACGCCTCGAGGTGCAACCGGAGTCATTTACCCTCTATCCCCATGAATCGCAGGATCTGACCATTCATGCCTTCGACCGTTTCCAGAATCCGGTAAACGTCCCCGGCGAACTGAAATGGGAATTCGATCCCGTTATTGGCCGGCTCGCCGACGGGGTCTTCACGCCCGGCACTTCCGACACCTCCGGCACCCTGACCGTGAGGTCGGGCGAAATCAGTGCCACGACCCGGGCCCGCATCCACCATTACACGTCCCTTTCCGCGGAACCGGAAAGTCTGAAACTGGCCCCCGGCGAGGAAACCGTAATTACGCTGACCGGACGGACAGCCGATGGCGTATCGCGCAGGATACCTGTTGACCGCGTGCGGTACCGCCAGCCGGAAGATGCGGTTTACCTGTCGCATGACGGCACGGTCTACGCTACGGGTCGCGGCGAGGGTGAGCTGCATCTGGATATCGGTTCTGCCACAGCTTCGGTGCCCTACAACGTGAGCGGCGATGTTGTCACCAGGGTCATACACGATTTTTCGGAGGGATTTGACGGGTGGGCCACCCCATCGCAGACGCACCGGTCTCAGATTCTTGGAGTGGACCCGGAGCGCTCAACTCTGAGCCGGCAAAGTGGCAGGGCCGTTTGGTCATTCGTTGACGATCACGACCGTGATGACGACTGGGACATCCGCATCACCAGGCATCTGCGCCAGGAGCTTGGCAACCTGCTCTATGGAAGCCATGTGGGCGTGTGGGTCCGGGCCGATGAGGAAGTTGTGTTCCGTATTGTCATGCGCGACGGCGACGGGCAGCTTGAGGCCGGTCCCGAAGTGCATCTTGTCCCCGGGCAGTGGCAACTGGTCCAGACCCGTCTTGACGACACCCGCTTCGAAGGCTACCTGAACGGCGATGGCCGCCTCACCCGGGAGGGCAACCAGGTGAACGGCTTCCGCATCACGGCGAGCGGCATCGGGCAGGGGACTACGGTAACCCTCGAAGCGGATCGCATACTGGCCTCACCGTTCCCGATCGATGAAAGCACCCGACCTGAGTAACCCATACCCGAATAAGTCCGGCCTGAGCCCGGTATAAAACTCGGCCGGTTGACAGTCTAGCTGTGCCGGCCTGCACCCTGCTCGCGCCATAGCCACCGATTCATTCCATCGAGTAAACACTACTATCTTTTACGCAAAATTGTGTTCCAGAGCCTGATTTTGGAACAACAAGTCATTATCTTGCATGCGTTGCATACCTTTGTGACCCTACTATTATTTTGCGCTTCATCCCATTACCGATGAGATTTTTTGCAGCTGTTACGCTGATTATCATCCAGGCAGGAATACTTCACGCACAGGTTGCCATTAACGAGGTAATGCTGATGAACAGCCAGACTCTGGCGGATGAAGACGGTGACCACGAGGCCTGGCTGGAGCTTCACAACCATTCCGACTACCCGGTAAACCTTCATTCTTTCGGCCTCAGCAACGAACCCGGCAATCCCTGGAAATGGGTCGTTCCCGATGTCACGATGCAGCCCGGAGACTACCTGCTCGTATGGTTGTCCGGCAAGAACCGAAATGACCCCGCTGGCCCGCTGCACGCCGGTTTCACCCCCGCCGCCACCGGCACAATCCTGAAACTCACTTCCTTGCAAGGTGTTCTGGTGGATGCGGCCGAGGTTCCTAAGATACCCACCGACCATTCATGGGGACGCTATCCCGACGGCAGCGGCCCGTTTCAGATACTCACAGAACCCACGCCCGAAGGCTCCAACACCGGCGAATATTTCACAGATATCCTTGAGCCTCCCCGGTTCAGCATCCAGCCCGGATTCTACCATGAGCCGAGACTGCTGGAACTTCACCATGACAACCCGGAGGCCCATATCTACTTCACCACCGACGGTTCCATACCCGACACCGGTTCCACCCGCTACATTGGCCCCATTGGACTCACAAGCCGTGACGGAGAACCAAATACCATCTGCATGATCCGCACGACGCCACCGGAGGGAGAGGAAAGATACTACGGATGGTTTCCGCCGGAGGTGCTGCTCGACAAAGGCCATGTGATCCGGGCCGCAGCCGTGAAACCGGGCTGGCTGACCTCCCCCACGGCTACCGGCACCTGGTTTATTGAACATGAGCAGCAGGACCTTGCCGTTCTCTCCATAAGCGTCCCGGAGGAATCGTTTTTCGACAATGAGTACGGTATTTATGTACCCGGGGCCATATACGACAGCCTGGGTTTCGGTCCCGGCCCCTGGGGAGGTTACGCCAACTATTTCCAGCGCGGTGAAAAGTGGGAGCGCGAGGCGTCCCTGGAGTGGTTCGAGGATGGAAGGCGGGTTTTCCAGCAGCATATCGGGGTGAGGATCCACGGCGGCGGTTCGCGTGCCATGCCGCAAAAATCCCTGCGCCTTTATGCGCGCAGCGATTACGGACAATCCCACATCCGGCATCAGGTTTTCCCGGATCAGCCCTACAGTGAATTCAAACGGCTCATCCTGCGAAATTCCGGTCAGGATTTCTTCCGCCGCACCACCATGTTCCGCGATGCCTTCATGCAGCGTCTGGTTGCCGGGCTCAATGTCGAGACCCAGGCATATCGCCCGTCCGTCCTCTTCCTGAACGGTGAGTTTTGGGGCATCCACAATATCCGCGAGCGCTACGACAAGCACTATTTTGAGCGAAAATTTGATATCCCGGAAGAAAGCCTGGATCTGCTGGAGTTACAAGCCGTGGTCAAGGAGGGGAGCAACGGCCATTACCAGGCCATGCTCGCATACATCGAAGAGCACGGTGTGGCCGATCCGGAGCATTTTGAACACGTTTCCGGGATGATGGACATGGAAAACTTCATCGATTACAACATCCTCCAGCTTTTTTTCCGCAACAACGACTGGCCCGGCAACAACCTGGAGTTCTGGCGCTACAGCGGTCCGCCCAACCCGCACATACCGGAACGTGACGGCCGGTGGCGGTGGCTGGTGTTCGACCTTGATTTCGGCTATGGGTTGCAGGAGGGATACGATGCCCCGGAGTTCGACATGCTGCAATTTGTCCTGGATCCGGAGGAGGTCACATACGCCAACCCGCCGTGGGCCACTTTCCTGCTGCGCTCGCTGCTGCAAAACGACGGGTTTCGCCAGACTTTCCTTCAGCGCTTCAGCGACTTGCTGAACACGACCTTTGCACCGGAACATGCGAAGCCGCTGATCAATGAGATGGCAGAGACAATTCGGCCGGAGATGCAGCGGCACATTGACCGGTGGTCACATCCCGCCTATTTTAATCATTGGGAGCAGTTTTTGGATATAAAACGCCATTTTGCGGATGAACGGCCGGGGTACAAGATCACCCATCTGCAGAATCACTTCGGCCTTGGCGATCCCAAAACAGTTTCCGTTGTGCTGCCGGATGCAGGCAACGGACGCATCCAACTGAATGCGATTGACCTTGGCCTGCCCCTGGAGGGACCGGAATCGATCGGATTGCGCAAGTGGGATGACGGGGAAATGACCTGGGAAGGCCGGTATTTCCCCGATGTGCCACTCCGGCTTGAGGCGACCGCCTCCGATGGCTACCGTTTTGTGCACTGGGTTGTCAACGGCGATACGATTCCCGATCACACCGCGGAGTTTTTCCCGGAGGAGACAACCACCATCCACCCGCACTTTGTCCCCGATGACCATGCCGGCGGCTCCGTGCCCGAGCCGTTTGTCCTGACCGACTCCACATCCTACCGTTTCAACGGCTGGGATGCTGACAATCCTGCCGGCACCTATCCCCAAAACATCGCTTTTGTGTATATGGACAGGGTGGAACCGCCTCTTGGCGCTTCGATGGCCGGGTTTACCAGTGGCGCGTTTGATCTTGAAGCGCGCACCCGCATCACGGGACGGGGGGATGAGGGGTTTGCCTTCATCAACACCAGTAATCTGGACGGGAATCCGGGCTATCCAGGCAGGCGATTGGGCGGGGCCATACTGGCGCTGAACACCATTGGTGTGGACAAGGCGCTGGTGAGCTGGGAAGCGGGCACGTTGATTCCAAATTCACGGGAGTACGCAATACGGTTGCAGTACCGTATCGGCAACCGGGGGCCTTTCCGTGATTTTCCTGATGGCAGTGGCGAGCCGGTGGAGTACATGCGCAGCGACAGCGCCGGGCATCGGCAGGTTTTTGGTCCCCTGGAGCTGCCCGATGACGCTTTGGACCGTCTTCGGGTTGAACTCCTCTGGCGATACTACCATACCGGCGTCCGGCATGATCCGGATGATGGAGCTCGTGCAAAGCTGCACGTTGCCTCGATTGAGGTTGCGGGAAGCCGTGAAACCAGCGGAGAGCCCGGGGATGGTCCGGGGCCCGGCCTGCCCGGGGAGCTGCATCTGGGCCAGAACTACCCGAACCCCTTCAATGCCCAGACCCGTATCCCTTTCCGGCTGATGGAGTCGTCCCATGTGACCATTACGGTTCATGATATCACCGGGCGGGAAGTGGCACGCGTAATCGATGAGCCCTATCCTGCCGGGCGACATTCCATCCGTTTTGATGCCCTGTCGCTTGCGAGCGGTGTCTATGTTTACCGGATCGCTGCTTCCGGCACGTCGCAGACGCGCTCCATGGTGTTGATCAGATAATCCCGGTATTCGGGATGGATGAGCCGGCAGGTTGTCAGGATCATCCGGGAGGATCCATTGGCGCGAGGCTATCCGCCAGGCTGGTGCCGGCGTTGCCGGATCCCAATCAGTTCGGCTGCATTATGAATCCTTCCTGTTTTATACTATTTTACACCAACTGTTGTGTAAGAATTTGCATAAAAATGCCATGAAGCCAACACTCCGGCAGATAGCTGAAAAGACCGGGTATTCCATATCCACAATATCCCGGTCACTGGCCAATTCACCCAGTATAAGCAGGAAAACACGGGAGGAGGTGCACAAGGTGGCCACGGAGATCGGGTACCGTTCCACCGCCAGGAAAAAGCGTTCGCGCAAAAAGAAGAAAGTGCTTCATTTTGCACTGCTTTCGGATTACAGGATCGGTGAATTCTATGCCTCGCTTTTCTGTGGATACCGGGATGCCTCCTACCTTGAGGAGGTGCGCATCTCCCTGCTGAGTGTCCGCGATCAGCTTAGTGAATGCGTGCGATTTGTCCAGCAGATCCACAGGGAGAACTCATACGACGGGTTCATCCTGTTCTTTCCGGCGCTGGACAGGACCCATTACGATCAGATCCTCAAAGTGTTGCCGAAGGGATTTCCGGTCGTTTCAAACGCACTTGTCGACAACCCGAATATTGCCACGGTCACGTTCGACGGATACAGCGGGGGACGGCTGGCTGCCGAATATTTCCACAAACTTGGTTACAAACGGCTCGGTATGATAGAAGGACCTGTTCAGCGTCCCGAAAGCCGGTTCCGGTCCAACGGCTTTACAGACTACATTCAGCAGCATTCCGGGCTGGAACTTTCATGGCGGGCATCCGGTGATTTTGAGTTTGCATCGGGAATAGAGGCTTTCAATGCCTTCCGGGAGGCTCCGGGTGGAAGGGCGGCTGACGCTGTCTTTGCCGCCAACGACAGCATGGCAAGCGGCTTCATGGAAGCTGCAAGTGCCGCCGGGCTGCGCATACCCAACGATCTGGCCGTACTCGGCTACGACAATCTGCCGTTTGCAGAACACCGCAAGCCAAGCCTCTCCTCCATTGACACGGATTTCATCGAACTGGGAGTCTCATCCATCAAAACCCTCAAGAACAAATTGTCCAGGCAGGCATACAAGCACGGCACGCTCAGCCTCATTCCCGTCACACTGGTCCAGCGCGAATCAACGGCGCGGTAAGAACTCGTGCAAACAGGGCGCTCAATGGTTTTTTATTGCACGGGAAAGCACTTGACATTGCATTGTCATTCGAATAAGTTACTAATTGTTGAAGGTCTTGTATGTTGCATGGAATTTCGTTCTGGATATGGCCTTCTTTTGATTTGATCCCTTATCAAGCCAATCGCTATGCACGAAAAACTCCTCCCTTTCCGCAGCAGCCGAAGGTGCGCTTTCCCTGCAACCCTATCTTTTTTGCATAAATAAAAGTGATTAATTTGCATGAATTTTTGCATAGCCTCCAATTGCAGAAAAACGAGGTATTTACCTTAGCTACCAACCATCTCCCAAATGGAACGATTATGAGCAATCCTGTACGAAAATGCCGAAAACTTGTCCGTTTAGTTCTGGCCGCACTCCTTCTTGCAGTCAGCGGTACCGCACTGGCCCAGCACCAGGTGCGTGGCACGGTGACCGATGCGGAGACGGGCGATCCCCTGATCGGGGTCAATATCATGGTGCTTGGAACCACTATCGGCACCACCACCGATACTGATGGAAACTATCTGCTCTCCGCTCCCGAAGACGATGGCACACTGCAGTTTTCGTATCTCGGTTTTGAGACCAAGGAGGTACCCATTGAAGGACGTGAGCAGATCAATGTGGTGCTCACCCCGGTGGAAATCGTCGGGGACGAGCTTGTTGTTGTAGGGTACGGGGTCCAGCGCCGCCGCGACGTCACCGGGTCTATTGGCCGGGTTGATGGTGAGCGGCTGGGACGCATCCCCACGCAGTCGGTAGACCAGACCCTGCAGGGCGTATCGGCCGGTATCCAGGTCACACCCACCTCCGGCGCACCGGGTGCCAGTTCGGTCATCCGCATCCGCGGGGTCGGTACGCTAAACGACGCCTCCCCCCTGTTTGTGGTGGACGGGATGATCCTGGACGATATCAACTTCCTGAACCCCAACGACATTGAATCTGTAGACATCCTCAAGGATGCATCGGCAGCCGCCATCTACGGCGCCCGCGGTGCCAATGGCGTGATCCTGATCACCACCACCCGGTCCACCATAGACCGTCCCACCGAATTCAGGGTCAACACCTACTATGGATGGCAGGAAGTGGCGCGTACCGTGCCGGTGACCAACGCCTTCGAATACGCCACGCTTGCCAACGAAGCGGCAGCCAACGAAAACCGGAATTTGCCATTCGACGACCCCGGACAGTTTGACCGGGGCACCAACTGGCAGAACGAGATCTTCCGTGTGGCGCCTATCCGCAGTTTCTCCATCAGCGCCGCCGGCGGTACCAGCCGCACCGCCTACAACCTGAGTGCCAGCGTGACTGGCCAGGACGGTATCATCCACAATAACCATCTGGACCGTTACTCATTCCGGGTCAACAACGACTACTTTCTGACCGACAATGTCCAGTTCGGGCACAACATCGCATTTGTATATGAGGATTACCGCAATGCGCCGGGGGTTGTAGGAACAGCTTACCGCGCAGATCCCACCATCCCGGTCTTTACTGAAGACGGCGCTTACTCCCCCACCGACGCCCGCGCATCGGTTGGAAACCCGGTGGCCGACCTTGAGTTCAACTCACTGAACGAGAACTTTCGTCAGCGCCTCACCGGTAATGCATATGTGCACATAGACTTCCTAGATCACTTCCGGTTCCGTTCCAATTTCGGGATCGATGTGAACCGCACCCATGTGCGCAACTTCTCGCCCATCTACTTCGTCTCGGCCATCCAGCAGAGCGAGCAGCGCTCCATCAGCGTCAGCACCAACTACGGCAACAAGTTCCTGTGGGAAAACACCGTCCAGTTCCAGCGGACCATCGACGATCACCGGATCGACCTGCTCGGCGGGTTCACGCTCGAGGAATTCCGCAGTGAAAACCTGGGCGGAGCGCGCAACAATGTCATAGGCGACGACCCCTCGCTCTGGTACCTGAATGCCGCCGACGACAGCGAGGGCATGACCAATTTCAATTCCGCCGGCGAATGGGCCATCATGTCACTGCTTGGCCGGGCCAACTACACCTGGCGCGACCGCTACATGGTGACCACATCACTGCGCTACGACGGATCCTCCCGATTTGGCGACCTGAACCGCTACGGCTGGTTCCCATCCTTTGGCCTTGGCTGGGCCGTATCCGACGAACCCTTCTTCCCGGACTGGAACTGGGTGGATATGATCAAGCCCCGGGCAAGCTGGGGTATCCTTGGAAATGACCGCATCGGCAATTACGAATATGCCGCTCTGGTGGCAGGCAATCTCAATGCGGTCTTTGGTCCGGACGGCAGCATCAATTTCGGTGCCCTGCCCATCAGCCTTGCCAATCCGGAGATCCGCTGGGAGGAGACCACCCA
Source organism: Balneolales bacterium (assembly GCA_007132975.1). Taxonomy (GTDB): domain Bacteria; phylum Bacteroidota; class Rhodothermia; order Balneolales; family Natronogracilivirgulaceae; genus SKNL01. Next base: position 3,693 of record SLNO01000025.1, on the reverse strand, counting down.
GACCAACATCGGCCTTGAGACCATGTTCCTCGGCCAGCGTCTGAGCATTGACCTGGACTACTACCGGCGCATTACCGACGGTATCCTGGTGGCGGTGCCAATTCCCGGGTATATCGGCGTGGACGGACAGCCCATCGTCAATGCCGCCGAGGTGAAGAACACGGGACTGGAACTTACCATGAGCTGGCGTGATACGCGCGGCGGCTTTTTCTACAGTATCGGCGGCAACCTGACTACCGTTGACAACGAAGTGCTCTCCCTGGGCCGCGGCAACGAATCCATCTTCGGTGGCGGCGTGGGCATTGGCGGCATGCTGGCCACCAAGACCGTAGTCGGCAGGCCCATCGGCTCCTTCTTCGGCTACAAGACCGACGGCATCTTCCAGAACCAGGACGAAATCGACGCCGGGCCGCTCCGTGGCGGCGAACAGCCGGGCGATCTGCGCTATGTCGACTTCACCGGCGACGGACAGATCACCACCGACGACCGGGTCCATCTCGGATCACCCATCCCCGACCTGATCTTCTCGTTCAACGTCGAGCTGGCCTACCGTGGATTCGACCTCAACGCTGTCTTTACCGGGCAGGTCGGCAACAAAATATACAACGCCAAGAAGCAGGCCCGCTTCGGCACGCCCAACTTCGAGCGCTCCGCACTGGACCGCTGGACCGAAGACAATCCGAGCGACACCCACCCGCGCATCACCGACGGCGGACACAATTTTCTGGTATCGGATTTCTTCCTGGAGGATGGGGATTTCCTCAAGTTGCAGAACCTGACCATCGGTTACACCATCAGCAGCCGCATCTCCGAGCAGATAGGACTGAACACCCTGCGTTTCTATGCCAGCGGGACCAACCTGTTCACCCTGACCGGCTATGACGGCTTCACACCCGAAGTAGCCAGCCAGTCTGTGATCGCTACCGGCATTGACGACGCTTTTTATCCGTTTGCCCGGACCATAAACCTGGGTGTCAACGCCCGGTTCTGACCGACAGCCGATTCACGGACCGCTACCATTTTTCGAGAAAAACCAAATCCACAGTAATTATGAAAACGGAACAACGCACTTCCCTGAAAGCACGACCGGAACGCAGCGGGTCATCGCTGCCGGTAGTGCTCACAGTCCTGCCGATCCTGGTCGTACTGCTGTTAGCCACCGGCTGCGACAGCTTCCTGGACAAGAAGCCGCTGGGACAGCAGACCACCGAGAACTTCTTCACCAATGAGGAGGAGGCGATCCAGGCCACCAACGCCAGTTACAGCAAGATGCGTGAGTGGAACATCCATGTCTTCGACTTCCTCGGAGTCACGGACATGATCTCCGACGATGCCACCAAAGGAAGCACGCCGACGGATGCCGCTTTCCTGCTGGAGCTGGAGAACCTGACCCACGACGCCGGGCACCAGTCGGTGCTGGGCTGGTGGACCGGAAACTACCAGGGCATTTACCGGACCAACATCAACATCCAGAACCTGCCAAATACGGATATGAATCCGGACTTGCGCAACCGGCTGCTCGGTGAAAACCGGTTCCTGCGGGCCTATTTCTACTTCAACCTTGTCCGCGGATGGGGCGGCGTGCCGCTCATAACCGCTCCTCTGACCCCCGAGGAGTACGATCAGGAGCGGGCATCGGCCGAGGCGGTCTATGCGCAGATCATTGAGGATCTGGAGTTTGCTGCCGAGAATCTGCCGCTGAAATCCGGGTACCCGTCGGCTGACCTTGGACGCGCCACCCGCGGGGCCGCCGAAGCCATGCTGGCACGGGTATATTTATATCTTGAGGATTACGGCCAGGCTGAATCCTACGCCCGCGAAGTGATCAACTCGGGTGAATACGATCTGCTCCAGGATTACTTCCAGATCTTCACCGAGGCTGGCGAGAATTCCTCGGAGTCCATTTTCGAAGTACAGGCCACGGCCACCGAAGAGAGCACCGGTGGAACGCAGTACGGACAAGTACAAGGTGTGCGCGGCACCCCCAACCTGGGCTGGGGCTTCAACCGGCCCTCGCGCGACCTGGACGCCGCCTTTGAGCCCGGCGACCTTCGTCATCAGGCCACCATCATGTTCCCATGGGAGGAACTTCCCGACGGAACGGGGCGTACGGTCATTGAGAACCAGACGATGGAAGATGAACGCTACAACAAGAAGGCCTTTGCCGGCGACTTTCCGGGCACCATCGACAATTATCCTGTCAATATCCGGCGATTCCGCTACTCCGACCTTTTGCTGATCGCCGCCGAGGCCGCCTACCGCAATGGCAGGGAGGGAGATGCCCGCGACTTCCTTAACGAAGTTCGTGAGCGCGCACGGGTCGGACGCACACTCACCATCGGCATCCTCCCGGAAAACGCTTCGCCGCATATGGTCAACGTGCTGAATCTCGGAAACCTGGATACAAGTGTCTTCGCGCGACTGGTCCATGAAGGGGGTCCGGCCGATCTGGCAGGCATCGAATCCTTTGACCATTCCCTGGACCGCGGGCGGGTACGCGCCAATCTGCTTGACATGATCGTCTCGGTCAACGGCATTGCCATCACCGATCGCGAGTCGTTCCTGGACGCCATCGACGCGCAGTCTGCCGGTGCCACGGTCCCGGTGGTTGTTCACCGAATACGCCACGACCAGAGCGCTGAAGATATCACGCTCAATGTGACCGTCCAGGAGCTGCTGCCCGACGTCACCGTATCCGGACAGGCCCTGCTCGATGCCATTTGGCAAGAGCGCCGGGTGGAGCTGGCCATGGAGCAGAAGCGCTGGTTCGACCTGATCCGCCAGGGACGCGCCGCCGATGTGATGCAAGCCCTCGGCAAGAACTTCGTGACCGGCCAGCATGAGGTCTTCCCGATCCCGCAGAATGAGATCGACCTTAGCAACAGGGCACTCCAGCAGAACACAAACTGGTAATGGCAAACCGGGCCGGTTGAGCACCCCCGCCGGCCGGCCCATTTCCAGACATGCGAAAGCGACAATTGCACATACACAGTCTGCTGTTCATGCTTCTCATCGCGGCAGGCCTTGCCTCCTGCAACGGAACGGAACAGCCGGCAGTCGACGAGCTGGATGCCGTTCCCGCCTGGCAGCCAAACACAGAACAGCGGGCATTTCTCGACAAGCTCCAGGAGGACACGTTCCGGTTCTTTCGGGAGACCACGAATCCTGCCAACGGCCTGGTCCCCGATCGCTATCCCGATACGCCGTTCGCCAGCATTGCGGCTGTTGGATTCGGGCTTACATCATGGATCATTGGAGTTGAGCGGGGATTTGTGGACCGCGCCGAGGCCGCCGTAATCACCCGCAACACCATCCGGTTCTTCTGGGAAGCGCCGCAGGGCCCCGAGCCTGAAGGAACGGCCGGCTACCGCGGCTTTTTCTATCACTTCCTGGATATGGAAACCGGCACGCGCTACCGCACCAACGAGCTGTCAACCATTGACTCGGCCCTTCTGGTGGCCGGCATGCTCTCCTCGCAGCAATACTTTGACGGCGACGATCCCGTCGAGCGCGAGATCCGCGCGCTCACCGACTCCATCTATGCGCGCATGGACTGGCAATGGATGTATTCGCTCAGCGATCCGCCCCTCATAAGCATGGGCTGGTATCCCGAGTCGGGCCACATCGACCACGACTGGCGCGGCTACGATGAGGGCATGATCCTCTACATCCTGGCACTGGCCGCACCGGAGC
>SLNO01000117.1 GCA_007132975.1 Balneolales bacterium | reverse complement strand
TGAGGGCTCTCAGCACATTGAAATAGTTGCCGATGGAAACCGAGGGCCTGCCTCGCTCAATGTAATAGAGCGTAGTCCGGTCAATATTAGCACGTTCAGCAACCTGAGTGGTCGTAAGCTTGCGGCGCTTGCGTGCCAGCTTGATGTTTTCACCAAGTTGCTCTAATATCTTACGGTGCTGTGGGAATATTTTTATTTTCTTCGACTTCATACTGTTTATTATTTTCAACAAAAGTATGCTTATTGTTGATAATATTCAATCTTTAAGTTTTTCACCCATTAACTGACAATTCATTGCTTATATGAACAGAAAATTATTCCTCGGAGCATTGCTGATCGTGGGCTGTTTCATGATCACAGCAAATACCGTTCTGGCACAGGATGGGCACATCCAGATCGAGTCCGATCCTGGCGTAACCGTATTCCTTGGTGATGAGCTTAAAGGCGTTACCTCTTCCGAGTTCGGCGGACTCATCATCCAGAACGTGCCTGCGGGAAATCACCTGCTGCGATTCACGCTCGAAGGATTCAATCCACAAGAGGAACGGATCACATTGCGTCCAGGACAGGTTTACGTCCACAGAGTCCGCTCCTTCGTGCCAAGAGTACGGATTACAGAACACGGCGCAGAGGGCGACCAGCAAATCGGGTTGCAGGTCGGTCGCCTGTTAATCCAGTCGCTTCCGGTAGCCATCAGAATTGCCATCCCCGAACTGGAAGTCGACCAAGATAAATCCAGGGATAGATGGAAGGCGCATGATATCCCGGTTGGCAGCTATACTGCCGTATTCACGCGGGGAGACATATCCATCGAACATGAGTTCGCTATTTCAAATAATCAACAGACCCACCTGTTTGTCAACATGGTTGAGAACAGGGTGGATGACCTTGAAAGCACGCCGGTCAAAGAACAATCCGACCCCATTCGATCAGCACGATTTCAACTCCGATCTGCGCCATTTCAACTTGATTGGGAAGGGGATGTCAACCGCGCACCTCTTGTACAACCGATGCCAAACTTTTCTTCACATACGGATGCTGTTATTTCCGTTCGATTTGAAGTCCTGCCGGATGGCACCGTGGGCCGCTTGCAGCCCATCATAAAGGGCGATCCGGAGCAGGAGAGGGAGGTTCTGAGAACCCTCCGGTCATGGCGTTTTTCAAGGCTCCCTGCCAACATGCCGCAGGAATCACAGTTCGGAGTTGTGACCTTTCGGTTTTTAATGGAGTAAGTAGCCAAACAAGTTTAACCGAACCGCTGGAGCCGGCCGGCCGGAGTTGAGCCGGTTATTGGCCAGTCAAACACTGACCGGACAAACACCGACGATAAAACTCAGTTCGTCGGGTACCAGACATACTGGCCCGACTTGTTGATGTAGCCCCTGCGGGTTTGGATCGTCTCCCCGACCGGGACTTGCAGCGTCACCCGCGCAAGCCCGTTGTAAAATGGCCTCACTTCGTCGAATTGCGGACGCGTAATGGTGTTTCCCTGTTTGTCAATGAAGGTCCATCTGCCATCGATCAGAACGGCAGCCCGGCCCTCCGAGAACGGCTCTGCTATTTCAAACTGCTCGCTGATCACAAAATTCCCGGATTTATCCACATATCCAAACAGGTTTGAACCCGCCCTGGCCGGCGCCAGGCCATCCCCGAAATCGCCGACACTTATAAATTTTGGGGTTATCGATACATCCCCGCTGCTGCCGATAAAGCCCCATCGGTCGCTTATGCGCACCGCCGCCAGCCTCTCCGAAAAAGGCCGCGCCTCGGCATATTTGAGGTCGATCACAGCATTGCCGTCCCTGTCGATATACCCGAAAAGGTTTTGCCTGCGTATCATGGCCCGGCCATCGCGGAACTCGTTTTCCTCCACAAAATCCACAGACGCCGGCATTGTTACCGATTGTATGCGCCTGTCGCTTTTGTCAATGTAATAGTGCTCGGAAAAGTCAACGCTTCTGACAAAGGCCCTGCCGTTTGAAAAAGCGAAGGCACTGCGGTATTTCGGATTGATGATGAAATTGCCTTTTTTATCGATATACCCCCATCTGCCATCAATCTGTACGGCGGCATTGCCTTCCGAAAACCGGGTAATACTGGAAAAACTCCCGTCGATGACCACATCACCGCTGCTGTTTATGTATTTCCAACGGTTCGATCTGCGAACGGCCGCCAGGCCCTCGTAAAATGGAGCGGCGTTCTGGAACTGAGGTGCAATCTCAATTTTCCCCTTTTTGTTGATATATCCCCACTGTCCGCCAACCTGAACGGGATACAGCTCAACAGCCCCGTCATCCTTGTTCCCGGTAATGGAATCGACGATATCGCAGGAACCGATGAAAACAAATGTCATCAGTAACAGAAATGGAATTGTATAGCGCTTCATTGTAAATTTTATCGTGTTGGAAACCAGACGTACTCACCTTTTTTGTCGATATAGCCATACCTGGCGTTCTGGCCGCTTCCTACAGTGACCCTGGCTATACCGTCCCTGAAGCTTTCGGCATTGGAAAACGGTTGTGAAATGGTTATCAGATTGCTGTTCCTGCTCATGTAAAACCAGTTGTTGTTCAATCTTACCGCAGCCATACCCTCCGAAAAGGACCGAACCTCGGCGAACTGGGGTTCAACGATCATTTTTTCATCTTTGTCGATGAAGCCGATGAAATTGCCGCTTCTGATCCAGGCCCGTCCCTGCGAAAAGCGTCCCGCATCACTGTATTTCGGAGTGATCACAAGATTGCCGCTTTTGTCGATGAAACCCCACCCCTCTGCTGTCTGAATGGGCGCGATCCCGTCTACAAATTCACCGGCTGATGCAATCCGGAAGGTTGGATTGATTACCTCGCTTCCCGATTTATTGATGTACACCCAACCGTCGAAGCTCTCTACAGCCGCCAGTCCATCCGAGAAAGCCCTGGCGCTGCTGTATTTGGGCTCAAACAGAAAGGATCCGTCATTTTTAACGTAACCCCACAGCCCGTCGGTCCGCACGGCAGCCAGCCCTTCTGAAAACGGTGATGCAAAATCGAATACGGGCTCAACGACGAAATTTCCGCTTTTGTCGACGTATCCGTAGGGCTGTCCGGGCAGCTGCACGGGGGCCAGACCGTCGCCGAAGTCGCCGGCTGTCGTAAACCTGGGTTCAATGGCGAGCCTGGAAGTGGCCGCATCCACATACCCCCAAAGCGTGCCCACACGCACCGGAGCCATGCCGTTTGAGAATGGGCGGGCATTATCGAATGCCGGATTCACGGCAATCTGCCCTTGGCTGTTTATGAATCCCCATTTTCCGTTAAGCAAAACCGGGTGGATAACGTTTTTGTCACCGCTGTTCTTTTTCCCGATCAGGTTGTCCACCAGGTCACATCCTGAAAACAGAAATGGGACAAAGACAAGCAACACGAATAGTACCGTCTTTTTCATGCGTTTGATTTTTCTTTCACGTGATCACCTGTTTTGCCATGACGCACTGTGTTGATGCGCCCGTGTCTCCAGGGACGCTGTCCGTGTCGTGGACATGGCACTTCGTGACCTTCGGTTCAAGTGTTATTGATATTTTTTGATGCTGTTGATCGCACAGAAATGTTATTTGATCAGGGTCATTTTCCGTGTTACCGAACCGGCCGGGGTGTCAAGCCGGTACACATAGGTCCCGCTGGAAAGTGAGCCTGAGTGGAACGTCGCCGTATGGCTCCCCGCATTCATGGAGCCATTTACGAGCGTGCTGACAAGCCGTCCGTTAACGTCGAATACCTGCAGTTTCACCTCCCCCGCTTGGGGCAGTGAAAAACGGATAGTTGTAGATGGATTGAATGGATTCGGATAGTTTTGGTCGAGGGTAACCGAGCGTGGAATTTCGTCCTGCCGCGGGTTGCTGGCGGCAACCGCATCCACAAAATCTATTCTGCTGAACTGACCGGGTATGACCGAGCTGATATCGCCGGCAGGCATGCCGAACCAGTCATCCATGATGGTGGTGTAGACCGACCGGAAATCGGTGCCGAAAATCGGGTCGCCAGACCGGTCGAGCTCCTGAAGGGTGGCATGTGAGCCGTATTGTCCGCCTTTGACCGGACCGAACACCATGACGGGGGCCGATGAACCGTGGTCGGTGCCCTGCGAGGAGTTTTCCTGGAGCGTTCTCCCGAATTCGGAGAACGTCATGGCAAGGGCGCGAAGGCTCAGGTTATCGGTTCCGAGGTCGCTGTAGAAAGCGTTCACGGAGTTTGCGATATTGGCGAGCAGGTTGGCGTGGCCGCCGGTAAGGCTCCCCTGGTTGTTGTGCGTATCAAAACCGCCAATGGAAACCAGGTACAGTTTTGTGTTCAACCCGCCTCGTATGAGCCGCGCAACCACGGCCAGGCTGCGGGAGAGCCCGGTGTTGGGATATTCCGCAAGGTTAGAAGCCCTGTCGGCAGCCGCCTGGATGGATTCGAGGTATTTAAAGGATGAGTTGGCGATTTTGCGGGCAAACGAGAGGGATCGCCCGAACTCGTTAGGCGGCACGTTTTCTTCATCGTAAAAGCCGCCCTGCTCCAGGAACCTGGTAAACTGACTGGCGCCGCCAAAGGTCACGCCAAGGTTCCCGAACTCGCTCTGGAATACATTCGCCGATCCCCCGATGCGTACACCGAGTGGGAATTCCGGCGGATTTGCGATGAAATCAGGGTTGTCTTCCACCAGGTACCGTCCGGCCCAGCCCGTGTTCAGGTTCTGGTTTGCATTGCTCGCCGAGGTCCATATATCGGTTGAGCGGGCATGGGACCGGTTCTGGCTGGCATACCCCACATTGTGGATCAAAGCCATGTTCCCATCCCCCCAGAAGGGTTCCAGGCTGGCCAGTGACGGGTGCATGCCGATATCGTCACTCAACAGAATGGAGTCCTGTTTGCGTATGCCGAGGGTAGGCCGTTTCTGATAGTAAATATCGTTGGTAACAGGAATGATCGTGTTCAGACCGTCGTTGCCGCCGCCAAGCTGTATCAATATGAGCACGCGGTCGTTATCAGCACTGGCAAGCCGGTTGAAGAATTTTGACCGGGCAAACGTGCTCACCGGCATGCCGCCGAGCATCATACTGGAACCGATAGCAGCAAAGCCGAGTGTGCTCAGGAAACTTCTGCGTGTCCATGTATCATGGTCGTGTGTATGCGCTTCACCATGCTCCAGACTTGCTCCGTGCCGGGTGTGCGCATTATTCGGTTTATGATCAAGTTTGCTCATAAGTACAATCGCTGCTGTTAATGATAGTTCATGTAAGCTGGTAGGATGGGAGCTGCTGGAGATATGAGATATACTGCCTGATGCTTTCGGCAAATTCAGGTTGATAGAACAGGTTGTTTGACTGGTCTGCATCAACCCTCCACTCGTACCATGGAATGGTGCCCAGCAAAATTTTCGACAGGTTTATCTTGTATTCGGGAAAACCGGTCAGGTCGGGCGGCAGATTTGGATCCCCCGCAAAATCTTCTTCAACTACCCGGATTTCCATCCGGTCGAGGGGCACGGCCAGGATGTATCGGGCCAGATCCTCTGCAATGGCAAATGGATTGTTCGGATCAGAGATCTTTTCGATCAGCGATATGGGATTGAAAGAGCTGCCCGAACCGCCGCTTCCATTGATCAGGTTGTTGAGATTGTCCCACCGTGCTGGCATCAGGTTGGTGTTGATCCAGCTGAAATGTCCGGGGTTACCGTCCGAGTAAGGCGGATTGTAGCCATCCCAGCCGAAAACCGTTTCGGGACGCAGCAGTTCTTCGTTGGAGTCCTGCATGCGCAACCTGATGAATTCTTTGATCTGGGAGGTCGGCGTTACTTCCAGCTCCCTCAGGTAGCCCATAAACAGTTCGATGGGACTTTTAATACGGCAGCCCATGAACCGCTCCTGATAGAAATGGTCGCTGCCCAACAGGTTCGTGAGCACTGCGGCCATGTCGAAATCCTGCTGGATGCAGTAGGCCGCCATGGTGTCGATGATAGCGTCGTCGGGTTCGGCGCTCACAAAGAAGACGTACAGTTTCCGGCAGATGAACCAGGCCGCCTGCTCCCGGCGCTGCTCAAAAATGAGGTCGATCACGGAATCCAGATTGTAGTTCCCGGTCTGCCCGAATACCATTTTGGAACCTGAATCGTGTCTGGAAGCATCAAAAAAGCTGCTCAGGTTACTGTCGTTGACCCGCCAACCCGTGACCGCACGTGACACCTCGGCAACATCATCTTCGGTGTAGTTTTCACTGCCGTTTTTGTCGGTTGGACCAATGGTAAACAGCTCCATCAGCTCCCTGGCAAAATCCTGGTTTGGCGCACCTGCCTGGTTGTTGTAGCTGTTCAGGTAATAGACCATTGCGGAATTTTTACTGAACTGTTTTACGATGTCCTTGAATCCACCGAATGCCTGCAGGTGCAGCAGGGTCCAGTATTTGTACATGTGGCTTGCATAGCTGTTGGATGCTTTGTCGGGCAAAGCGTTCATATTGCTGTATGAAACCGCAAAATGATTGCTCCAGAAAAGCATCATGCGCTGGAGCAGCCCGCCGCTGTACATGCCATCCATCCAGCGAAACTGCGTATCGTAGATATGCAGTATGTTGCCTGAGTTGCCACTGTTGTACCATTGCGGGTTGTCGGGCAGCGGCGTGTTTTTTGCCACATTCACCAATGCCGTTACCGCCAGGTTCGCATTTGCAAAGCTGCGCACAAAATTCAGATTGTTGGTACGCATGCCGAAGTGCGTTCTCCGAACCAGATGTGCCGCCTTTTCCCTTGACCACGTTCCCGTATAGGGTGGAAGTCCCGCTGTCAATGTTGCGGTATGACCACCGGCTTTATCTTCCTTTTTTTTCGCATCAGCATAAAACATATCAGAGCGTCATATTTTTTTAATTTATGCACCCCTATATGAGACATTGAGTCTCTTTATGTTACACTGCTGTCGCAATTTGTTTTTTTTATCACCGGTTGCGGAATAGAAAAGAAGCTTGCTACCGATTGTTTTTCAGCATGTTACCGCTTCAGGGAAAATGTCTTGCGGTGATGCCGGCGACGGAAGGCGATGGAACCCGCTTCCAGAAAATCCCTGCATCCACAAAAACGGATCGGGCCTGCTGCTTTGAGGCCGGCTGGATGTGGCCGGCGTTGGCAGAAACTGGCAGTAGGAATAAGACCCGTTGTATCAGAGTCGTCGTTCGTACGTTTAACGGATGCCCGCAGGGTTATTTCTGATGCACCTGACAGGCCTACAAATCCTCACTAAATCACGAAGACATCGAAGGATAGCCGGGCGGTCAATGCCCAAAAGTGAATCCATCATCTCTACTGATCATAATCTAACGGCATCTCATCCACCCAGCTTTGATACATAAAGCGGCTCAATCCGGGCAGGTTGCCTCGTCATCGTTGCTCAAGATCTGGGTATTTCCTCCAATTCCATTTCTGGATTGCACCTGATCTCTCAGCTTGATCGCATCGCAGGTCGGCAATTTGCTGTTCCCGCTGATGTTGAAGGTGCTGTTAACCCTGGAAAGTGCGGTCATCCCGGATACGGAAGTCAGTTCCGAATTTGACGTTATTTGGAGTACTCCATCAACGCGCTCCAAACTTGCCAGATCATCCAGATGCACCAGCGAACTATTGCCGAATATAGTGAGCCGTCCGACCGTTTCAAGATTTTGCAGGCCCTTAAAGCTGGTCAAAGATGTATTTCCCGTGATGCTGGCTTGTGTGGTGGACGCTGTCATAAAATCCAGCCCGCTCAAATCGACCAGACTGCTATTATTACTTATTATAAGCGAATTTAATGTACCCGGATTAACATTCCGAAACCCCTCAAGCGAGACCAGCGATGAATTAGTGCTAAAGCTGATTGCTGCTGCAACCTCTTCCAACCCAGAGAGCGGTTCGATATCCTGTATGCCGGTTCCAGCAACAGACAGACCAGTAATACTTTTCAGGTTCTGAAGTCCATTCAGGGATTCCAAATTGCTGTTGCTGCCCAGTGTGATAATTCCCGCATGCTCAAGCCATTCCAGGCCTTGCATATCTTCCAGTCCGGGACTGTTAATCACGGATATGTCCACTGGATTCGCTATGGCATCCGACAATCACTGAAAGCTGCCGAACACCACATTATTGTGCATATTCAGTCTTTCAAGGTGCGTTAATCCGGACAAGCCATTAAGGTTTGCAAGGTCGGGCATATCAGATAGATAAAGGGTGCCAATCCTTGTGATCTGCTCCAATCCAGCCAGTGAAGCAAGCCCGCTCCCGATAATCTGAAGGTTATTTAAACTGCTCACATTGCCCAGGCCATTCATTGACGTCATGGATGGTGCGTTTTCCACGAGCAGATTTCTGAGCTGCTCCAGATTCTGCAAACCATCTAATGAGGTAAGCGAGGGCACAGAACGAATCGTCACATTGCGCAGGCGGTCAATCGATTCCATGCCACTCAGTGAAAAAAGTGCCTGCAAATTGGTTAATGACAAATCCAGAGCAACCGGATCCTCCGCTGCTATCACCATTTCATGCGGATCAAATGGTGCGTAACCGTTGGTTGCCAGATTATCCAGAGACAATTTAAAATCTGCACCATGTAATGCAGTGGCACCAATTTCCGGGTGGTCAGCCAATTTGAACGCCAATTGGCCTCCTTGAGTTTGGACATCTATCACCTCTTCCAGATTGTTGAAAATCCCCAGGTCCACAATTTGAGGGATATTTTCCAGGAAGATCCTGCCGGCCCTGACCAGGGCCGGGAACCGAGCATCCGGCAACAGGGAAGGAAGGTTTGCCAGAAACACGATATATGCACCGGTCAAGCCGGCCAGGCCAGATAAATCAGATAATTCCGGCATTTGAGTCAGGTTCAGCTGCCCCACCTCTTCGAGATTCTCCAAACCCTCCAACGAAACCAGGTTATTTAATGGACCAAGGTAGATTTCGCCTGCATAAACCAATTGCGGGAAATCGGGCAGCCGTTCTACAGGCACATTTGACAGCAAGAGGCGGCCATCAATATGTGTAATGTTCCTGAATATATCGAGGTCGACCAGGGAGTTGTTGCTGGATATATTTACTTCATTCAATATGCGCACATTCTGGAGTGCAGCAATAGATTCCAACTGTTGATTATTAGTTACACTCAGGCTGCCTATTTCGATCATTTGCTCCAAACCGCTCAAATCTTTCAGTTGCGGATTGAAGCGAATATCCAACATGCCCGTCACCACGCTGATAAACGAGAATCCCTCCATATTTTCAAGTGTGGAGTTGAAAATGACCAGATTTCCGTCAACACCGCAAAATCCAAATAGCGACTGAAGATCCGATTCATTTTGGATGACGATGGTGCCCTGATGCAAGTTTTCGCAATTTATCACGACAGATGCCGTGGCTGTATCCGTTATTCCCAATTCATCTTCAATTTCGAGGGTTATCTCATAAAACCCCGCATCCACATAGGTATGGCTTTCAACCGGCAAGCCATTGGGTATAACCATTCCGTCGCCAAAATCCCATGAGTAGCGGATTATATTGCCTTCGGATGATGAAGCGTCTACAACCACTTCAAGGGGTGGCTCTCCACTGCCGGGAGTGACGGTGAATTGTGCTAACGGACCTGCAGCAACAATGATCATCAGACTGTCTGCAGCTGTCTGGCCGGTGCCATCTTCCACGGTCAGCATGCTCATGTACTCTCCGGGATTTAAATAGGTATGCTGCGTTGTTTCACCCTCTGCCGTGTTTCCGTCACCAAAATCCCAGTCCCAGCGCACGATGTCCCCCGACACCGCGAACGACCCCGAACCGTCAAACTGCACCGTCAGCGGCGGGGTTCCCGCTGACGGATCGGCCTGGATCACCGCCACGGGTCGCCCGGTTGCCGACACCGGACGGACCGTACGGGCTATCAGCCCATCCTGGTCATGAACCGTGAGCTGCACTTCAAACACCCCGCTTGACCCGAACGTGTGCTGCACCACTTCCCCGGTCGCCGTGGCGTTGTCTCCGAACTCCCACTCATGCAATATGATGTCTCCGAGGGACAAGGAGCCGTCGAAGGTAAATACCGTCGTGCTGTCGCCCGCCGCCGGGTTCACTGCGAATGCCGCCATGAGATTGGCCACTTCCACCACCACCTGGTCGGTTGCCGTCAGATCGGCCTGGCTGCGTCCTGTCACGGTCACCTCGCCGGGGCTGTGGGATGTCAGCACGCCATTCTCATCAATGGTGGCGATTGTTGGGTCGTTCACCGACCATGTGACCCCGGTGTTGTTGGCCCCGGTCACCTGCGAGGTCATCAGGGTCGTAGCACCGATGGCAATCCGCTCCTGCGTTGCCCAAACTTCCACTTCCACCTCCTGAACGCTTATGCCCGAGAAGGAATCGGTCCCGCGCCAGCCATAGTAGTCAACCCCGTGGGCTTTGATGCCCAGGTTCTGGCCCGTGCCGAACAGGTGCGATGCCTGGCGGGTGGCCGACCGGCTGTTGGCGGCCAGCCTTGTCTGGGCGATATCGGTCCAGTAAAATATGGTTACCGCTCTCTGGTTCAGGTCCTCCCCTTCGGCTTCCACGGTCACCAGGTCATCAAACAGAAACTGGGTTTGGAAGGCTGTTCCCTGGTTGAAGGCCGCGTCGGTGGCTATTCGGGTGATCTCGACTTCGGGCGGACCGCGCCGGTCGACCTCACAACGCACCGTCTGATTAACGGTACTGGCCAGAATATTGGTCGAAGGGTCCAGCCGGTAGTTGCAGTCGGCAAATTCATACGCCCCCACGGCGATATCCGGGCGGTCCTTGCGGTAGCGGAACGTCCCGGTAAGTTGCGTTGCCGGCATGGACTGGAAGACCGGAAGCGTGAATTCGGCCCTGCCGCTTGCATTTGTGTTGCTCTCAAAATTACACTGCTGGGCACCGATCTGGGTCTGGCACACACAGTTCCACGCGTCGCGCATGAACGGCACCCTCTGGTCCCGCAGGGTGGCCTTGGCATAGCTGGAACCCGTGAAAGAAGGCGGGTTGACGAACAGCGGGTAATCCGGTTGGTCCTCGCGCTCGATATCCAGGAACGTGATATTGAACTTGACTTTTTTTGCCTCAGTGAGGGTCACGCGGATCGTCCCCAGGTTGCCGCATCCCTCCTCCTCGGGGTAATTGGGCGTTCTGATGCCTGCTCCGTCGTTGTCGAATATAAATGCGCCGCAGGGCTGGGAATCCTCATATTGGACAGAGAACCGGAAGCTGTCCACCCGGTTGTTCCCGTTCCAGTCATCGCCGGTGCCGCGCTCGGTGCGGGGAACACGGGCCTGGAAATAGCCATTCTCGTTGGTCCATCTTTCAATTATGTTTGAAAAGAACGTGTTGCCAATCCCTTAGGGCATTGATTGCAAGGTAAGCTTGTCATTGCTGACCGGTAATGCGGCCTGATCCACCAGCCGTCCCGTTATACAGGCGTCGCGGGCCGGATAATCCAGATTGAACCATGAAAAATGGTCCACCAGCCCGGTCATGTAGATCGCCCCCTGGTATTCGCCCTGCTGGATGGCCGCCAGCTGGTCCATCGGAATGGCGCCATGCTCGTTTTCGAGCCAGCCGAACTGCGGGGCCAGCAGCCAGTCCCCCTGCGACTCGTCATAGTAGTACAGCGGGGCGTCGATGGTGTCGGGCCGGTTGATGTAGCCCGGCAGGTCGCTGAGCGAAGCCGGGTCGCGGATCACGTGATAGTCGGCCGGGTCGATGCGGAACCGGAGCTCGACCTGCACGGGGTTGCCCTCGGCGTCGCGCAGTTCGCTGATGGGCTCGATCCCGCCGTTGCCGTCACTGCGAAGCAGGTTGATCGAGGCAAATCCGCCTGAGACAAGGCCCGACTCCACCCCATCCTCACGGGTGGCGAATTCTCCGGGAAAGATATCCGGACTAATGGTGGGGCTGTAGGCCCGGGCCGAACCGCCCACGATGCCAAGGTCCGGCGGTATGTTCGAAACCATCACCGTGCCCCCGTCGGTGGCCAGCGTGTAGTTGCCGACCGGTAGTTCATCTCCACCGCCGGGCAGGTACAGCGGGGGCTCGGCATACAGCACAAAGTTCATTTCATAGCTGCCACCGGGTTCCGGGGTGATCACCCGCGCGTCCGGAGAGAAGGTCAGGTACTTTTCGGGGTCGAATCCGGCGTTGAGCGGGGTCTCGGGATAGATGACCAGCGAGTAGATGCCGCCGTCGGCCATAAGGCTGACGCTGAACGTGCCGTCGGAGGCGGTGCTCGCCGTGGTCTGCTCCACTCCGTCACGGTATACCACCAGCCGGGCCCCGGAGACAAATTCCTGCTGCTCGTTGGCCACACGGCCGGTGATTTCGGCCTCTTGCGGGATGAACGGGCGGATCACATAGGCGCTGTCGCGCGAGATGATCTCAAAAACGTCGTTGACGGCAAACAGCGAGTCGGCGGTGCTCACCACGCTGTAGATCCCCGAGTGAAGCGTGAGAGTTTCCGGGGTGTCGATGGTCATGGCCAACTGCTCACCGGTCAGCCGTACCCGGCGGCTAACCGGAGCCTGGTCGGGGTCGAGCGTGGCTATGGACACGATGTTGTTGCGGCGCATTTCGACCAGCAGTTCGGCGTTGTGCCCGTCCAGTTCGGGGCTGGCCTCAAAGGTCTCGTACCGGTTGCGAACGGCCCGCAGCAGGTAGCCACCGTCGCCGGAGACGGAGGCGGCGGGCGAGACCTTTCTGAGCGCCCTGGATGCACCGGCCGCATGGGCAGCACTTGCCGCATCTGCCGGTTTTGCGGCACCTGCGGTACCGGCGGCACCGGCGGCATCCGACGGACGGGCGATGTTGCCCAGCCCCGGCCCGGCGGGCTCCACATTGAAGACCGGTCCGGCCGAGGCAAAGGTCCGGCTCATCTTGATCATTTTCTCCACCTGCGCGTTGCGTCCGCCCACCCGAAGGAAGTACACGCCGACCGGAAGGTGCCCCAGCGACAGGTTCACCGCGTAGCTGCCGGCCTCCATGTGCAGCTGATGGGTGGCCACGCGCTGGCCAAGCACATTGAATATTTCAAGGCGCACCGGCTGCGCCTCGGGTACGCCCACATCCACCCGGGTCTCTGTCAGGAACGGGTTCGGGTAATTGGGACTGATTATGAACTCGGCGGGCACTTCGATGGCCCGCTCCGGGCCGGTGACCCGTATGGTTAAAAGCGCGCGTCCGTCGGCACCGGTGATGGTCGAGTCCAGCAGGGCCCCATCCAGCAGCAGGCTCACCCTGACGGAGTCCAGGGCTGAGCGGGTGTAATGGTCCTGGGCGGTGATGCTCAGGTCGAAGGGGCTCTGGGCCAGGGCTGCCGGGGCGGCGGTGGCAAGGCAAAGCAGCATTGCGGTGCGGATCAGCTTGCGGCCTGGTGTCATGATATATCCTCATTTTTGTGACAATCCTGTAGGATAAGCGCGGCCATGCCGCACTCCTTTACCCTATTATCGCAATCGGAAGCAGGTGGGTATCACCCTCCTCTTTTTTTGAATAGTAACAGCCCCAATAAAATGAATGACATACGAAGCAACGGTGAGACCTGAGAAAAGCCCCGGCAGGAAGAGAGTGCAGGTGCTTGTCGCGGTCTGTTTACCTGCTGTTGCCCCGTTTGCGCCTGGTCGGTCCGTGCCCTCTCGCCCCCCAGACCGCGCCGCTCACGTCCCGCAAAAAGTCTGATACCCGCCCTCGCCATCGGGCGGAGGCGCCTGCCAGCGCGCGGGTTCATCCCGGCACTCCCACGGGTTGCGAAGCACCGTCAGCAGCGAATCAAACGGCTCCATCCGGTTGTGCTGCACCGCCTCTTCCAGCGCATCTTCCACGAGATGGTTTCTCGGGATCACCGCCGGATTCGCCGTCCGCATCCGCGCCGCCGCCTCCTCCATCGGAATACCCATATCGCGCAGCCTGGCCTGCCACTGTTCCCTGATTCGCCCGAACCGGTCAAGCGCCTCCCTCGGAGAATCCGCGTTGAGGAGCAGGGCCTCATCCACCAGATCCCCCTGCAAGGCCAGAAAGCTGTTGGTGTAATCGGCGCGCATGTCGCGGAGCTGTTCCAGCAGCCCGTCCACCCACGGCCGGTCTGACGCCTCCAACCCGGGAAATCCAAGTTTGCGGGCCATCATATCCATCCACCGGGACTCGAACATCCCCGTAAAACGGCGCAGCAGGTCGTTGGCCTTGTCGATCGCGGCCTTCTCATCGGCATCGATGGCCGGCAGCAGCGCCTCGGCGAGCCGGCTCAGGTTCCAGTGGGCAATCTGCGGCTGGTTCCCGAAAGCGTAGCGCCCGTGGGCATCGATGGAGCTGAACACGGTGCCGGGATCATAGGCGTTCATGAACGCGCACGGACCGTAGTCAAACGTCTCGCCGGCAAGCGACATATTGTCGGTGTTCATCACGCCGTGGATAAACCCGACCTGCATCCACCTGGCCACAAGCGCGGCCTGACGCTCCATCACCCGCACCAGCAGGTCGGCCGCCGGGGTTTCGGATTCGGCCAGATCGGGGTCGTGGCGCCGGATCGTGTATCGGATCAGCTCGCTGAACCGCTCCGCCGGAAGCGCAAGCCGCGCATATTGAAACGTGCCCACCCGGATGTGGCTGGATGAGACCCGCGTCAGCACCGCGCCCTCGTGGACCACTTCGCGGAACACCTGCTCGCCGGTCCGCACCACCGCCAGACTTCTTGACGTGGGAATGCCCAGCGCATGCATCGCCTCGCTGATCAGGTACTCCCGCAGCATCGAATACAAGGTGGCCCGGCCGTCGCCGCCGCGCGAAAACGGCGTGCGTCCCGATCCCTTGAACTGGATGTCGTAGCGGCTGCCATCCGGGGCTATCTGCTCGCCCAGCACTATCGCCCGTCCGTCCCCAAGCATGGTAAAATGGCCGAACTGATGCCCGGCATACGCCTGCGCGATGGGCTCGGAGCCCGGCGGGAGCTTGTTACCGGACAGCAGCAGCGCCGCGTCAAGCGATTCGTCCGGGTTTCGGGTGGATGCGGTTGGCGCACTCTGCGCAGGGCCATCTTCTGGTCTGCTGGCGGACTCGTTTTGCGGCCGGTCGCCCGGGACCTTTCTCGGGTTTCGGGTGGATGCGGCCTGCGCACGAAACACAAGCCCGAGCATCTCCGCGAGCGGTTCGTTGAAAAGCACCAGCTCGGGATCGGCAACAGGAACGGAATCCAGCCTGCTCGCCAGCCGCTCATCCAGACGGGCGTAGGTGTTGTCAAAATTCCATCCGCCAAGCGTTTGCACTGCCTGTTTCTGCATATTTTTGGTGTTACGTGTGACTCACGTATTCTAACAGGCAACTCCGCTTCTGAATTCCCGGCAGATTATCCGAATGATGGCCAAACGGGCAGCTAACCTAACACGTACATGTAAAATATTATTAAATCATTTAAAAATAGCATAACTTCGTCTCAGAGAGGTTTACATTATTTTACTTATAGAATGGGGGGATCATGCAACGAACAAATGTAGAAGTTCCGGTTCGTGTTCTTATGCTCATATTGCCTTTCTTTCTGCTCACCTTCACACCGGCACAATATGAGGTAACCGGCATCATGGTCGATCAGGATCAAAATCCGGCGGCAGGCATCTCCATCCTGCTATTAAACAGCAACGACGAGCTCATCGCCTCCGACCAAACCGACAACCAGGGACGCTTCACGCTTGCCTATCAAGTGGAACCCGTTTCCGCCGATCGGACACCCGGCCCTGACATGCCAACGGATTTCCAACTGGGCGCATCCTACCCCAATCCGTTCAACCCTCGCACAACAGTCCCCCTCTTTGCTCCGCAAAGTGTACGGGTCGCCATCACCCTGTACACGGTCCTGGGCCAGGAAGTGATGCGGACGCAGTTCGATATCAACCCTGGGAGCCATGAAATCGAGATCAGCCTTGGCGGACGCCTCTCACAGGGCCAATACCTGCTCAGGGTTCAGGGGGATGGATTTTCGATGACCACTGCCATGACCTTCGTAAGTGCCGGCATCAGCAGCGGCAGCCCCGGGATCCGCATCCGCCCGGCCGGCCGGATCGCCGCACAAAGCCTCTCCAGCGATACCGGCGGGATTTCCGGCACCACATCCACTGACATGCAACCCGCTGACCAACCGGCATCCTACCGGCTCGTGATCACCGGCACAAAGCTGTACATGGATATGGACCTCGCCGTTCCTGCAAACCAGGACCACGATCTGGAAATCCTGACACTTGCTTACAGGGACGATGTACTTTTTGACATTGATAAAAACGTCTACCCCACAGTGCAGATCGGCGATCAGCTCTGGATGGCCGAAAACCTCCGCGTGACGCACTACCGCGACAGCACCGAAATACCAACGGGATTGAGCGATTCGGAATGGGATAGCAGGCATCAAACCCAGGAGGGCGCCTATGCCATATATCCACATGACGACATCGAGGGCATTGACTCGGCGGAACAGATGAAAAGTGCTTACGGATTGCTGTACAACTGGTACGCCGTCAAGGATCAAAAAGGCTTGTGTCCGGAGCAGTGGCGCGTCCCCACCGATGACGACTGGTCCACGCTGCTCGCATATGTCGAAAGCATCCATCCAGAAGGGATCGGCAACCGGCTCAAATCATGCCGGCAGGTGGATTCGCCCCTGGACGGGGACTGTGACACCTCGGAACACCCGCGCTGGAACACCATCCACGCCCATGTCTATGGAACCGATGACCTCGGATTTTCGGGACTCCCATCCGGAAACCGGACGCTGAGCGGAAGGTTTTACGATCTTGGATCCTTCGTGCGCTTCTGGGGTTCCACCGAGAGCAGCGACAACACCCAGAATGCCTACTCGCTGGGATTGAATTTCAGTGTTGGGGATGCCAACCCATCCAACAACCCAAAATGGTTCGGTTTTTCTGTACGGTGCATCAAGGGTGCCGATTTGGATCCGGGACCAGACCCCGACCCTGAGCCCGATCCCGACGCATTCGTGACCACCTGGGACACCAATCTGGGGGAAGGCACCACGGTCACCCTGGCACTGGCCGGACAGGTGGACGCCATCATCGACTGGGGCGATGGCACCATCACCCCCGTGACCACGACCGGTCCGCACACCCATGACTACGGCACCGACGGAACCTACACCGTTTCGGTGACCGGCTCGGCAACCGATTATAACAGCATGCAGTATGGCGGCGTGCTGTCCGAGCGGCAGAAGCTGACCAGGGTCGAAAACTGGGGAACCCTGGGCTTTACAAATCTGGCCTTTGCGTTCATGGGCGCCTCTAACCTGACGTTCGTGCCGGCGCATTCCGAAGGCATCGAAGAGGTTACAAACATGACGTCCATGTTCAATGGCGCATCAACCTTCAATCACGATATCGGAGATTGGAACACCGAAAATGTGATCCTCATGGAAGGCATGTTTTTCGGTGCGTCAGCTTTCAATCAGGATATCGGTGGATGGAACACCTCCAACGTCACCAACATGAGGAACATGTTCCGGGAGGCCGTCTCGTTCAATCAGGATATCGGAAGCTGGGACACCGGAAATGTGATCCGAATGGACGGCATATTCCAGTATGCAAGTGCGTTCAATC
>SLNO01000144.1 GCA_007132975.1 Balneolales bacterium | reverse complement strand
TAAGCGGGTTACTAACTTACCGATGGACATCCAAAATACCGGTCGCAGAAAGCTGCGAATGTTAAACAACTCACAAGACTTGATAGACTTGAAAGTTCCTCCGTCTAACCGGCTTGAGAAACTGACGGGCAATCTGAGTGGGTTTTACAGCATTCGCATTAACAAGCAGTGGCGCATCGTCTTTAAATGGAACAAAGGAAACGCCAGTGAAGTGGAAATTACGGATTATCATTAGAAGCGAATATCATGCAAAAGTTATCAAATATCCATCCCGGTGAAGTCCTGCTTCATGAGTTTCTTGAGCCCATGGGGATATCTGCCTACCGGTTGTCGAAAGACCTCAACATTCCTCAAACCCGCGTTTCCCAAATAATCAAAGGTAACCGCAGGATCACGGCGGATACGGCGCTGCGTCTGAGCAAGTACTTTGGAACATCGGCGAAGTTCTGGCTTGGTCTGCAGAACGACTACGACATAGAAGAGGAAAGCGAGTCCAAAAAAACGGAGCTGAACGAGATCAAGACGTTGTAGAATCAAGTAAATAAGCTTGCATGAGCTTCTACAATTACCTGCACTCTCAGTGATACGAAATCTCGTCGCCGCTTTTCATCCAGTACTTGTCCGGCGCCCACTCCACGATCTGCCCGTCGCGCATCTTGACCCACTGGAACTCGAAGTAGGTGTTGGCGGGCAGCCTGAGCTGGATCTCCCATGTGGGGTACGACGACGGGTCGAGCGGGCCCACCGCCTTCGCGGGGTCCCATCCACCCAGTTCCGGAATGTTGCCCACAATGTAGACCTGCTCGCCGAATTCGGTCTCCGCGAAGACGTCGATGATGGTGTTTTCGGCTTCCAGCGAGGGGCGGTCGGGGGTGCTCACGAGCCAGTAGAAGCTGTAGGGCTCCATGACGATCTCGCGGAAGCTGAAATCGAGCACGCGGTCGCTGTACAGGTCGCGGTAGAAGCGGCGCTGCCACTCCACGGGCAGCATTTTGACCGGCACGTGGACCGGCTCGCGTGAGAAGTTGGAGAGGAAGAGCGCGGCCTCTTTCTCGCGCCGGCGCTCGAAGCAGAAGACGGTGTCGATGTCCAGGATGATGATCTGGTCGCGCGAGGCGCCGTGGATGACCGGCGTTGCCTTGCGGGCCTTGATCAGCTTCTGGAACTCGCCGAACAGCCGGTGCTCGATGGAGCCGGGCATCTTGCGCAGCTCTACCTTGTCCCAGTCCATGGGCGGACGGTGCACCCAGCGGTTGTCGCGCATTTTGAGCGGGTTGGACAGGTACCGGTAGTCGTTGGTCTGGCCGATCTCGTCGCCCATGTAGATGAGCGGTATCCCTTTCCAGGTGAAGATGATGTTGTTGAGGAGCATGATGCGGCGGATGGCGTCGTCGATGCCGAGGTCTTCGGCCTCCACCATTGCTTTCTGCAGGCCGGCCAGCGAGGCCATGGTGCCCGAGACGCGCGCCTCGCCGGAGTAGAAGTCGCGCTGGAAGGCGTACCCCTCGGCGTAGCTTCCGGCCAGCTTGCCGGTGTAGAAATCGGTGCAGAACATGCGCGTATGGTGGCCGTTCTGGCCCACCGCCTCGGCAAACTCCTCGGAGATGCCCCAACCGATATCGTCATGGCAGCGCACGTAGTTGACCCACGAGGTGTTGCGCGGGGCGCGCGGCAGGCTTTTGAGCGTGTTGCGCAGCAGCTGGGTGTTTTCGGCGGCCAGCGCATGCCAGATGTGCGACATGAGCGTGGCGTTGTAGGCCAGGTCGCACTCCTTGCCGCCAAACCCATCCACCCCCAGATAGCGCAGGATCTCCTGCGGGCCCACAATGGCCTCGGCTTTGAGCAGCACGCCGGGGGAGAGCACCTTGAGGAGCGCCCGGTATGCGCGCAGCAGGTGGTGCGCCTCTTCCTGGTTCTGGCAGTGCGTGCCCAGTTTTTTCCAGAGGTAGGGGACCGCATCCAGCCGGAGGCAGTCAACACCGGTGTTCACCAGGTGGATCATCTCCTCGAACATGGCGTGGAAGACGTCGGGGTTGGCGTAGTTCAGGTCCCACTGGAATTCGTAGAAGGTGGTCCACACCCACTTGCCGATCTGCGGATAGTAGCTGAAGTTGCCGGGGGCGAAGTCGGGGAACACCTCGATCAGGTGCTTCTCGTAGGTATCCGGCAGCGCGCGGTCGTCGAACATCAGGTAGAAGCGCTGGTAGCGCGGGTGCCCGCTCATGGCGGCCTGCGCCCAGCCGTGCTCCTTGGCGGTGTGGTTCATCACAAAATCGAGCACCAGGTTGATGCCCTCCTGGTGGAGCACGCGCGAGAGCTTACGCAGGTCGTCGTAGGTGCCAAGGCGGCGGTCAACGTCGCGGAAGTTCTGCACGGCGTAGCCGCCGTCGTTGAGGCCGTCGCGCGGACGCAGCAGCGGCATCAGGTGCAGGAAGTTGATGCCCATCTCCTTGAGGTAGGGGATCTTGTCGCGCATTTTTTTCAGGTCGCCGGCAAACAGGTCCACATACAGCACCCCGCCCACCAGCTCCTCACTCTGGAACCAGAGCTGGTTCTGTTCGCGCTCGAGGTCGAGTTCCCGCATGTCCTTCTTGCGGTCCACAAGCCCCTGCAATATGGAGTCGAAAACGCGGATGATCCAGGTCTGCTGATCGTAGCCGTCGCCGTAAATGGCCGTGTAGAACCGCCAGAAATCGTCGAAATTCTTGTTGATCCGCTTTTTGAGGTAGGGAAAGCGTCCGTAGCTGGACTCATACCGCGCAAGGATCTCCCGCTTCATCAGCTCGCGCTTGTCGCCCTGCTTCCATTCCTCGCGGGTGATGCTCAGCGCAATGAACTGCGATACCGAACGGGGATTCCAGGTTTTTAATGCCATTTGGTGTTACTTCAAATTCTTGTTCTCGGATTGTTTGGGGAGTACAATCAGCCGAGCGCCGCGAGCACCGCCTCGGGCAGCCGCGGCGTGGCCCCTTTGCGGGCAAACACCTGCGCCGCGTACCGGTTGGCGGCCGAAATGGCCACGTCGAGCGGTGAATTGCGCAGCAGATGGTGCGTCAGTGCCGCCGTGAACGCATCGCCCACGCCCACCGAGTCGCCGTTGGAATCTTCCACCGGGTGCACCGGCTCGATCAGGTGCGCCTCGGGCGTGATGAGCTCGGCGCCGTCTCCGCCCTTGGTAAGGCAGATGTAGCGGATTTTTTTGGATGTGAACAGCCACTCCTTCAGGTCGCTGACGCCGAACATGCGGCGGATCTCCATCCACTCGTTTTCGTTGAGCTTGACCACGTCGGCCAGGTCCAGGCTGGCTTCGATGACCTCCTTGCTGTAGTGCGGCGGACGCAGGTTGATATCGGCGATTTTCAGGCACGCTGCGGGTACCTGCGCCAGGAACTCGCGGATGGTGCGCCGGCTGACCTCGTCGCGCTGGGCCAGCGTGCCGAAACAGACGGCGTCGGCGCGGCGGGCAAGGTCGAGCCACTGCGATGTCATTGACAGACGGTCCCAGGCGGAGTTGGCCGGAATGGTGTAGGAGGCCTCGCCGTCCTTCATGGCCACTTCCACCGTGCCGGTGGGGGCCACATCGTCGCGCTGCACGTGCGAGGTATCGAGCCCGTTGGAGGAGAGTACCTCCAGCAGCTCCTTCCCGTTGTCGTCGGCACCCACGCGGCTGGCGGGTATGCCCTCGTTGCCGAGTTGCCGGGCGTGGAAAGCGACGTTGGCGGGGGCTCCGCCGGCGCGTTTGTAGTCGGGGAACACATCCCACAGGACCTCTCCGAGACCCACAATGACCGGTTTCTTCATGATATCTGTTGTTTGGTTCCTGATTGCATTTTCCGCGGGCGATAACGGTATGCCCGTCGCGGCTGGCAGATCCGCATCCACAAGAGAACGGACCAGCTTCCTCACCACATGACAGCCCGGGGCCGTGTGCCGACAGGTTCAACGTTGCCGGTGGTGCCGGCATTGCCAACGCCCGCCCTCGGAAAACCCGCGGCAAGGTCTTTCAGGCCTTGTTATTATAACAGGTCACAATGTAGAGATGTTCCGGCTTTTATGAAACTGGTGGATGCGGAATGAGGCGGCGCAGCGGGTGCGGGCCGGGGGGCGGCATGGCCGGACGGCTCCGGCCAGGTCTGCCGGGGGCCGCGGTTTACTCGGATACCGTGGCGGCCGGGGCCGGCGCCTCGCCGGTATCGCCGCGCCAGGAGGGCAGCTTGCTGCGGAGCCAGTCGAAGCCCGATGTCACCGAAACGTACACGATGGGGATGAAGATGAGCGTGATGAGCGCCGAGACGGAGAGTCCGCCGATGACCACGCGCGCCAGTGAGGCCTGGATCTCGCCGCCGGCACCCGCCCCGATGGCCAGCGGAAGCATGGCCAGGATGGTGGTGATGGTGGTCATCATGATGGGACGCAGGCGCAGACGGCCCGCTTCCACAACCGCCTGGTAGAGCGGCAGTTTCTGTTCGCGGCGCATGAGGTTGATGTAATCCACCAGCACGATCGCGTTGTTGACCACGATGCCGATGAGCATCACCATGCCCATGAAGCTCTGCAGGTTGAGCGAGGTGCTTGTTATCAGCAGCGCCGGCACCACGCCGATGAGCGCCAGCGGCACCGAGAACATGACAATGAGCGGGTCGATGAACCGCTCGAACTGCGCCGCCATCACCATGTAGATGAGTGCCAGCGCCATGATGATGGACATGATGAAGTCGCGCTGGGCGCGCTGCTGCTCCTCAAACTCCCCGCCGAAATAGACCGAAAACCCTTCCGGCATCGGAAAATCACGCAGCTCCGCCTCGATCATGGCCACGGCGCTGCCCAGGTGGACCCCCCGCTCCAGGTTCGCGGATATGTAGGTCACGCGCTGGTTGTTGATGCGGTTGATGCCGGGCGGGGTGCGCGTGTATTCCCTGGTGACCACAGTGGAAACCGGCACTATGGCACCGTCGGCCGTGCGTATGGAGATATTGTCGAGGTCCAGGATGGAGAGCCGGTCTTCGGGACGCAGGCGCACGGTGATGGGCCACTCTTCGCCATCCACCCGGAACATGCCGGCGCGCGAGCCGCCCACGTTGGTCTGGATGGCCCGGGCCACCTCGTTGACCCCGATTCCGAGCCGGGAGATCTTCTCGCGGTCGAAGCGTATGTCCTGCTGCGGGTTGCCCTCGCGGCGGTCGCTTTCCACGTCGTTGATGCCGGGCAGACGCTCCAGAATGGTGATGAGCTGTCGCGAGACTTCGTCGGCCGTCACCAGGTCGTTGCCGCGCAGCTGTATGGAGAGGGATTCGCCCTCGTCTTCGCCGCCCCCGCCGCCGCTGCCGAAGATGCGCCGCAGCGCCCAGATGCCCGACCGTGCCGTGACCCGGATATCCGCCCCGGGGATGACGCCCCGCAGCTGCCGCCGGATGTCGTCGGCCAGTTCGGTGCTCGAAATGCGCCGCTGCTCGGGCGGACGCAGCGTCAGGTCAATGCGGCCGTTGCCGTTGCGGGCTTCCTTGCTGTAGAACAGAACCTCCTCCTGCGGTATGATCGCCTGCACGATCGGGTCCAGCTCCTCCAGATACTGGTGGATTACGGCAATGTTCGTGCCGTCGGCCATGGTCATCCGGATGCGGATCTGGTCGGCGTCCACATGCGGCGTGAGTTCGTAGGGGATCATACGGAACCCGGCCACCGACGCCGCAAACAGCACCAGCACCCCGCCGGCAATCAGCAGCTTGCGCCGCAGCGCCTTTTCAAGCAGGCCGGCATAGCGGTTCTCCAGCCGCTCAAACAGCCTCTGGAACCGGGTGCGTTTTTCGGGATCGGGATCCACCGGCTGCACGGTCAGGATCTTGCTGCCCATCATGGGCACCAGCGTGAGCGCCACCACCAGCGAGCAGAGCAGGGCAAACGCCACTACAATGGCCAGTTCGGTGAACATGATCCCGGTGATGGTCTGCATGAACAGCACCGGCAGGAAAATGACGGTGGTGGTGAGGGTGGATGCGATGATGGCCCCGGAGACCTGGCGCGTGCCGATGAGCGCGCTGTTCCGCAGGTCCTTGCCGTTCTGGCGCTGCCGCACAATATTCTCCAGTACCACAATGGAGTTGTCCACAATGAGCCCGACCCCCAATGCGAGCCCCCCGAAACTCATCATGTTGAGGGTGAGTCCGCCGAAATAGAGCAGGGCGAACGTGGCGATAATGGATATGGGGATGGATACGCCGATGATGAGCGTGGTGGAACCGTTGCGCAGGAAAGCAAACAGCACAATGATGGCCAGGATACCGCCCCAGATGGTGGCGTTGCGCACATTGTCGATGGAGGCCTGGATGAAATCGCTCTCATCACTGACCACCACCAGCTCAAGGTCCGACCGCAGCCGGTTGATCCGCTCCACTTCGCGATGGATCTCGCGGGAGACGGCCACGGTGTTGGCCCCGGTCTGCTTGCGGATGCGGAACTGGATGCTGGGCTGCCCGTCAACTTCCACATAGCGCCAGATGTCCTGGAACCCCTGCTGAACGTTGGCTACATCGCCCACGCGGATCGGGGCGCCGTCCACAGTAGCAATCACAGTCTGACGGATGTCATCAACGCTGCGGTATTCGCCGACGGACCGCACGTAAAGGTCGTTGAGGCCGTCCTTGACATTGCCGCCGGGCAGGGTGATGTTTTCGCGTCCCAGTGCCTGGATCACATCCTGCGCCGTCAGCCGGCTGGATACAAGCCGGTCGCGGAGTAGATCCACCTGTACCTCATTGTAGACCCCGCCCCAGGTCTCGATGGACCCGACACCCGGTATCTGCTCAAAATCCTTGGAAATTTCGCGTTCCAGCACCCGGGTCAGGTCGGCAAGGTCCCGGTTGGACCGGGCCATGATGCGCACAATGGGGGAGTCGTTCGGGTCGAATTTCCATAACCGCGGCGGATCGGCGTCCTCCGGCAGGCTGCGCCGGATGCGGTCCAGCGCCGCGCGCACGTCGTTGGAGGCCTCGTCCAGGTTCGTTCCCTGACTGAAACTGAGCGACACCCAGCTGCGTCCTTCCGACGAATTCGACCGTACCTGCTCCACGTTGGCCACTCCGGCCAGGGCGTTCTCCACCTGCTCGGTCACCAGCAGCTCCATCTCCTCCGGACCCACATTGCTGTAATTCACGACCACACTGAGCTGCGGGTACTCAATAGGCGGCAGCAGATCGATGGGGATGTGCCTGAAACCGACCGATCCCAGCGTGATGACGATCAGGAACACCATCATCGTGGTGACTGGCCGGGCTACGGAACGATCGGAGATGGACATGGCTGCGGTTGTTTAGGAATTTGGGGATTGGGCTTGTTCAGTCAATGTCAGGCATTGCAGGCGCCGGTCAGTTTTTGCAGGTACCGGTCAGGCGCCAGAGTTGTTGTTGCGTGCCCGGTTCGCCATTTTTTCCTGGATGATATCGAACAGGTCACGGCTCTGGATCTGCTGCAGGTTCAGGATATGGTCCCAGTCGACGGGACGCACATTGGCCTGGGTTTCGCCGCGGAGCAGCAGGTTGTGCCCGAGCGTGATGACCCAGGCGTCGTTGGGGATGCCGGCAATTCCCGATACCTGCCGGCCCCGCGCTACGATATCCACCGCTACAAAACGCACATCGGCCGGGCCGGTAAGCTCGCGCGCGGGCTCATCCCCCTCAAAAGCCAGCTCCATGCCGGCCCTCTCAGCCACGAAAATACCCTGCTCGCCAAAGTCGGGATGGTAGAAAATGGCATTGTTTGGCACCAGGATGGCCTGGTCGCTCTCGCCGTATTTCACCGTAACGGTGACGAACATGCCGGGACGCAGGAAGCGGTCCGGGTTGGTGACCTCAATCTCTGCGGTGGTGGTGTGGGTGATGGGGTTCAGGAACGGCGAAATGCGTGTGATGGTGCCCTCCATGGTCACGCCGCTCACCGATGAACTGATAACCGCCGGCTGCCCGTTCTGGATATATCCGGTCATGGCTTCGGTCAGGACCATCTCGATCCTCATGGACTCGGGGTCGCCGATCTGGAAGAGCCGGGTGGATGTGGTGGCCTGCTGTCCCACTTCGGCATTGCGCAGACCCACGACACCGTCCACCGGAGCGCGTATAATGGTGTTCTCGAGCTCGTTTTGGCGCTCGTCGATCACGGAGCGGGCCTGGTTTTTGCGGGCGATGTTCAGATCCAGGGTGGCTTCGGCAGATTCCACCTCGGCCTTTATATTGTCCAGCTCGGCCTGTGTTTCCAGATCGCGGACCCGCAGCTGCTGCGTGCGGTCGAGCATGATCTTCCTGCGGTTCAGGTCCGCCTCGGCCTGGCGCACCTGGGCACGGGCTATCTCGTAGCCGGCCTCGGCCTGACGCAAACGCTCGCGCGCTTCCACATCGCGAAGCCGCACCAGAACGTCGCCTTCACGCACCATATCGCCGTTATTGGCCAATACTTCCACTACGGGAGCCGATATTTGCGGAAATATGTCGGTCTGGTTGCGGGCCCGAACCGAACCCGTAAGTGTCTCCTCAAGCGGAAGATTGCCTGTGATCACCTGGACCGCTTCCACGGTCGGCGCCCTGTTGGAGCGCTGGCGCTGGTCCTGCTCTTCTTCATTAGAGCAGCCGCCAAGAAAAGACGTGGCAGTGAAAAAAAATGCGATGATGAGAGTGCGTGAATACATGTTATTGGTCAAGGGCAGGGTGAATGGAAATAGATATGTTTGCCGGGCACAGAAATACCTGCCATGCATTGAGATACAACGCAAAAAGCGTGCCATAATTTCGCAATGATAATTTTTGGATGCGGGGCACGACAATCACCTGAATTTGCAGTTAAACGGTTACTTGGTTACCAGGGGTCCGAAGGACCAATGGCGTACTACAGGAAAAATGGCGAATTTTCGCTAACGATTTTTCGCCAAACTGACTGGCTGATCCTCCAGCATCAAAACCGGGTTCCAAAAAAAGACGGATTCTGCCTCACACCGCCCAATACACAAAAGTACGACAAATCGTTTGCCCCGTTTTGTAAAAGGTTTTTAAAAAATGTTCTGGCCGACTTTGGCCGTTCGGCAAGGTTGTAGGACAAATCCTTGCCGGGCAAGCGGAAAAGGGTGTCATTCAGGCGCTTCGCCGTTCCATTGCAGGTATCGCTCCCGCATCTCTTCGGCGTGTCCGCGAAGTGACCTTTTGTCCCACCCGGAGGTGTCCACCGGCTCGTGGATGTGCACGTTCAGCGTTCCGGAACGGGCTATGAGTGATTTTCCGGGACAGAGCTCATATGCCCCCTCGATGAAGATGGGCACGATCGGGTATCCCAGCTCCAATGCCGCGTGAAAGGCGCCGGTCTTGAAGGGGAGGATCTTGCCGGTCGTGGATCGTGTGCCTTCCGGCGCCAGCATCAAGGAAAAGCGTCTCTTTTTAAGGAATTTGTACGCCTTGTTGATCTGCTTGATGGCTTCTCGCGGATCGCTGCGGTCAATCATGATCTGTCCCGACAGCTTGGCAATGATCCAGAACAGCGGATTGTACCCCAGCTCGCGCTTGGCAATGTAGCGTACGCGCGGCAGGGCCAGGGAGGTGACGACGAAAAGGTCGAGCGTGGAGCAATGGTTGAACAGGTAGACGGCCGGACCCTGCACTTTCTCACCGTGCCGATGCACATGGCGGCGGATGCCGGCCAGCTTCAGCGCCGTGTGGCCGAACAGGTAACAGCCGATGCGGAAGGTGGCGTCCTGCCAGCGTCCAAGCGATATCAGATTGCCAACGGCCATGATCAGAATGATGACCGGAAGCACGATCAGCATCGCGATGAGGATGAGGATCATCCGCAAATACACAAGTAAGCCGGTTTTTTTGCCCATGCCGTTCGGTAATATGGAATGTGGCCCCTGGAACGAAAGCAGACGGTTGCCGGTAATGTAAAACAATCCATGGAATAAACCAGCCGGCGCCCGCCGTTTTTGTCTCTTGTGAAAGGTTTTGCTACATTTGGCGCACAGACTGTGCCCATCCACCAGAAGAATTTTCCCAAAGCAACACACAGATTAGTACCGATTCCATGAACGAATACCATAAGCTCGACCATCAGAGCCATTTCCCGACCTACAAACGCCTGCCCATCACCCTGAGCCACGGGAAAGGGGCCCGGGTGTGGGATGTGGACGGCAAGGAGTACATCGACGTGCTGGCCGGCATCGCCGTAAACGCGCTCGGGCACGCCCATCCCGCGCTGGTCCACGCCATCAAAAACCAGGTGGAGAAACTGATCCATGTATCCAATTTCTACCTGACCGCGCCGCAGGCGAATCTGTCGGACCGGCTGGTGCGCCTCAGCGGAATGGACCGCGTGTTCCTGTGCAACAGCGGACTGGAGGCGATCGAGGGGACGTACAAGACCGCCCGGAAATTTGCGAAAAGCCAGGGCAAAAGTGGCCCGATCGTGTCGATGGAGGGGTGTTTCCACGGCCGGTCGCTGGCCGGGATCGCCTCGGGCAAGGAGAAATACCAGCAGGGATTCGAGCCGATGCCGGCCGGGTTCAAGCAGATCCCGTTCAACAGTGTGGAGGCGGTGGATGCCATGGTGGACGACCAGACCGCGGCGGTGATCATCGAGCCGGTGCAGGGGGAGGGCGGCATACGTCCCGCCGACCCCGGATTCCTCCGTTTCGTGCGCGAAAAGTGCGACCGGCACGGCACCACGCTCATTTTTGACGAAATCCAGTGCGGCATCGCTCGTACCGGACGCATGTTCGCCTGGGAGCACAGTGGGGTGAAACCGGACATGATGGCGCTGGCCAAGGGTCTGGGCGGCGGGGTGCCTATCGGTGCGATACTGGCCCGCGAGGATATTGCCGCGGCGTTGCAGCCGGGCGACCATGGCACCACTTTCGGCGGCAATCCGCTGGCCTGCGCGGCGGCCCTGGCCGTGCTGCAGACCGTCGAGCGGGAGGACCTAGTGGCGCAGGCGGCCGAGAAGGGCGCGTTTCTGATGCAGGAGCTGCAGGAGAAACTGGCGGGACACGAACTGGTTGAGGAGATCCGCGGGCTGGGGCTGATGGTCGGCGTGGTGCTGAAGACCGATGGCGCGCCGGTTGTGCGCGCCATGGCCGAACGCGGCGTGCTGGCAAATGCCGCTTCGCTTACCGTGATCCGGATGGTGCCGCCGCTGGTGATCACGAAGGAGGATCTTACGCGCACCGTGGAGGTGCTGCGCGAAGTGCTGGATGCAATGGACGCTGAAGTGACGTAAAAAGCAAGTAGAGGAGGGTTTCGTGAATACTAAAAATTCAAATCGCTTGTCCAAAAATATAACGCATGTATGAGGGATCAGGGCTTCAGGGGAATCATATTATAATTCCATTTGGCCCATAAAAGTTGTGGTCCCGTCAAACATTTGATATTGCAAGCGTTCACTGACAATCATATTAGTTGTAAGTCATGCCATAATTTTGTTGCATGCTTTTGATTGTTTTTTTTTTTTAATTATTCTATTATAAGGATGTTATATCATGTCATAGACCAGATTATCCTGTCTAAATTGTTACTAAGATTATTGGGGGAGATAAATGAAAGCGAATACCCGGTTTGGAAGTATTGTTGCGGCTACCCTTTTGTTGATTGCATTTCTGATAGTGAATTGTGAATCATCGGGTCCAAAATTTGATCCAATTGAAATAACAGGTCAGATTGTTGATGCCAGAACAGATGATCCTGTGCCCAATGCCATAGTAAGGCTGGTTGAACCCTCACCGGAAAAAACAACCGTCACTGACGGGCAGGGCCGATTCCTTTTTGAGCTCGATGTCGACAGCACGGTAACGGTAAGAATTATCGTCGGAAAGGAAGGGTACCAGGATCAGAATATCTCCACAGTTGCCATTCCGGAAAGGAATATCTCGTTCCCGATAACCAAGTTGGTTGCTGAAGGAGATGAAACGGATCCGCCTGTCAATGGTGACCCTGATGATGTTGAGGCGGGCAGTCCTGCCAGTATCACGCTCTCTTCTCTCTCCGGCGGCACTATCACAGTCAAAGAAACCGGAGGAGTGGAACAGGCAAACTTCGTATTCGCTGTAGCAGACTCATCAGGAATCCCGGTACCCAATGTGGAAGTAATGTTTCAGCTGGGTGCTGCTCCCGGTGGAGGGGAAACGCTTGATCCTGCCAGAGCCAGTACCGATGAAAACGGGCAGGTTCGTACAACGTTGAGCAGCGGGACGGTTTCGGGTGTTGTCCAGGTTATTGCAAGTGTTGACGGAGGGGACATCGTACTTCGGTCCCGTCCCATAAATATTTCTATTCAGTCGGGACTTCCAAGTTTTGATTACTTCACATTGTTCAGTCCCAGTCCCGCCAATATTGATGTCGGAGGCAGTTCCCAGATATCGGTAATGCTTGGGGACAGATACGGCAACCCTGTAGCATCCGGCACAAGAGTCTACTTTACCACCACACATGGAGTAGTAGAGGCATCTGCGGTTACCGGCGCAAACGGAGTTGCTCAAACTACTTTGAGACGGGGAGAGCCTATTCCCGGTGATGGCTTTTTATCAGTTACGGCAAGGACGGCTGACGAAAACGATCAGACTATTGAGAAGTCGGCAACGTTGCTGTTCATGAGTCCGCCAATCCAGATTGAGGTTACCCCGACGGAGTTCGATATAGAGCTTCTGGGCGACCAGACCTTTAACTACACCGTAACAGACAATAATGGAAATCCGCTACCAAGAGGAAGCAGTATCACTGTTACAGCTGAAGGTGAAGATATCGAAGTGATTGGCGATGTCAACACCTCTCTTGAAGATCACCTCTCTGGCGGGCAGGGCATAACGAATTTTTCGTTTAATGTTGCGGGTGTCAATGAAGAACCGAATCCGATCAGGCGTCCGGTATTCATTACCATCAGGGCATCAACACCCTCAGGAAATGTCAGCACAGTGCAACTTCAAGGCAGAAAGGAGAAAACGGTTCAGTAATACAGAAGCAGTTTCCTGGACCGGGTGCAAACGGTCACTACAGTTCGAAGTAATCGAATGACAGGACGTCTAATTTCTGGGGACTGTCCTTGATTTGGACATATCTTATAAAATCTTCTTTGATAATCCTGTTGTTCGAGACAATAACAAACTGATAGTTAAGATTTCTGTTGACCATGCTTCTGGGCAGGCTGACAGTAGCGGTGTAGAGGGTTGGATCTTTCTCACTTTGCGTTAATGTGAGATATCCGGAATCAGAGAACGAATAGTTATTGCTCCTGATTTTCAAGGTGTGGCGTTCTGGATCATAAAACCCTTCCTTGAGCTCGTTTTCGATATCAAACTGGAACGTGACCCGTGGTTGCGACATTGCGGTAGATAGTACGGTAGTTCCGGCAAAGAAAAGCATTACGAACAGGACGGCAAAAAATTTTTTTTGAAGCATGGTCTTCCTGAGAATTAAAGATTTACGGATTAAATAGGTTTACCGTAGTCCGGATCCGGGGTAACAAAAGTCATCCAGTGCCGAAGTGAGTAGAAATTCTGACGGGGGAAGAAGGGAGGTACGGTTTCCAGGAATCTTTCATCATAGGTGTAGTTTTTTGTATAGCCGCGCCCGGCCATAGTACCTACAGCTGCCCTCCTCACCTGAATAATTCCGCCGTGGAGCCGCAGTTCTCCCCTTGAGCTTCCGCTGTTGAAAGCCTCGGCACCGAATGACTGTCCAAGGGCAACGATTGATGCCTGAACGTCCAAATGGCGGGTTCCATTGTCCTGATGTGCATTTCGCTCAACCCAGACATTTTTAGAGCTTACGATGCCCAGCATGTCTTCAGAAAGCGGATTGTCGACGGGATTATCGTTGTAGACAAGATCACCAATGATGTTCACGTTTTCGGTGGAATAAAGCGTGTACGGACCCCTGATAGTTCCTTTGACATGAACTTCTGCCGTCGAGTAGATGAGTCCACCGTTAGTCATCAAGTCAGCATGGGAAATAGTGGATTCATCTCCACTTGAAATTTCTACAACACGGAGGTCTCCACTGGGCAGAAATTCCAGCTCTACTTCGTTATTGAATGAAACAGAAGAGCTGGCCGCAGCTGTATGCAAGTCGCTGAAGTCCGCTTCATGGAGATATTCACGAGGCGCATTCCAGTTTGTTGTACCATTGAACACCGGGTTATTGGTGTAGGAGCTGTGTCCATGCCACATTTGGGTACTGGTTACAGGGCCGTTGAACGTAGGGCTTCCGGCAATGTTAAGTCTCCCGTTGGTGTGAAGCGGCCCGTTAACCACTTCTCCTGCAAAGCCACTGAGAACCTCGGGACCGATGAAGAAAATATTGCTTTGCTCTATATCAGTGAAGTAGGCGTAGTAAGACAAGGGCCTTCTTTGCATTTGCACTTCGGCGGTTGCCAGTTTGCCGCCATATCGGGCAGTGGCACGGATCTCAAGGGTGTAATTGTCAACATCATTGACCTGAACGCCGACGTCTGCATCGGCATATTGCGGAGCAACCAGTGTTTCTCTCCAGGTTCGGTCCTGGGAAATCCGGGCGACCGCATAGTCCATTGCGCCATTAACGATACTTTCAGCATGCAATTCGGCATGAAATCCGACACCTCTTTCACCATGCTGAATCGTTCTTCCAAGCATTCCGCTTTGCAAGATAGCAAGTACAATGAAAAGGCCTCCGACAATAATCAAAAGTGGTCGTCCCATAAAAAGAACCCCGTAAGTGTTATATGTTCAAGTTGTGTGGCCGGAACAATTTATTCCATCTGGAAGTGGCATACTGAAATGTTCCATCAGAATTCGTTCCAATTGGCTCGGCAGACATGACTTCCAGCTCAATCCAGATACTTCGAACCTCTTCGGTTGAAGTAGATACTACGGTTCCGAGTTCATCCTGGAAGGGAACAACACGAAAATGCGATACAGTGAAGGTATAAGTTTGCTGGTTCAAGGTTCCATCATGAGCGGGACCGGTACGTTCCAGAAAGCGAAGCGAAGGGTTTGAACCCGAGGGTCCGTTTGGAAGTATTGTCCAGGAAAAATCTCGCAACTCACCATCGGCAGCTGCCCTGAAATGAAACGTGGAGTCATTAAACTGAACAATTTCATTGTTTCTGCCAAAGCCAACATGCCGCATATCGTGCGAAATGATCTGTCTGATGTTGTCTATTTCGTTGTTTGTGACAAGATGGAATGTTGTCTCGTGCGAACTTTTGAATATGTTGTTTTTCAGGACAACAGCCGATATCAGAAATAGACCTCCAATAATGACGGATATAACGTAACCCATGTTCATGACAGTTCCTCCGGTTTCTAGATACTCAGAAATGACTTTGCAGTGGATAAGGAGACAGAACCGCCGGCACCATTGTTGAGGAACTCGCTTGTGACAGTTACTGTGATGTGGTATGAGCTTATATCGGAGACATCTTCAAACGTAGCGTGAGCTTCATGCATCTGCTGAGTGGCAACAGTAACTTCAAAAGGAATGAAATTGAGATCCGCAATCCTGGTTTGATAGTTAACAGTAGTAGGAAAGCTGCTAACGTAAGAGTGGAAAGCGGATTCGTCCGATATCACACGGATGTTTTCGACAATCTCCTGATTGACAATCAATGCGTAATACTCGACCTCAGAATGTGTGGTCGTTGCGCTGTTGTTAAGCATGTAACGGTTGGCCTGCAATCCAAGCAACATGAAGATAACAATAGCACCCATCAATATGATAAGGTCGGAGTAGTCGCTCATAGTCTGTTTCCAATTCTGTAGTTGGTTTGCATAATGCAAACTTCTTCTGATTGCTTTCGTAACGAAATATAATCAAGAAATAGTTTGGAAAACTAATTAATTTTTTTTAATAAGATCCCAATAATTATTAAGATAATCCCATGCTTTTATTGTGAAAAATGCAATCCTAAATGTTGTATTTACCGTAAGATTCAGGATTGCAGAGACTTGACAGTTCTTTTCAAGGATGTCTTTGTTGTTGATGGCGTGTACCGCGCAAGGAACAGCTTTTGATCGCCTTAAACGGATGTTTTGCTGTACAAATCACAAAAAAGCCTTGCAAGTTATTGACTTGCAAGGCTTTGGTGCCCTGGACTGGACTCGAACCAGCACGCCAATTAAGGCACTACCCCCTCAAGATAGCGTGTCTACCAATTCCACCACCAGGGCATTTGAGAGTAGACCCCAAATATACGATGTAATTGGGGAACTTCGCAAGAACAAGTGCGGCATGTCACAAGCGTCGGGCTCACTTTTTATCGTACGGTGCCTCGTCGGGCTTGCGCGGGGGGATTTCCTCGAATTCGGCGTCCTCGATATCCTCAAGTCTGCCGCGCCCGCGAGCGCGCCGCTGCGTGGGCGACTCGGTGAGCAGGAGCCGCAGCGCAATGCGGATTATGATGTAGGAGATGACGATGAGCAGGATGATGCGCAGCATGATATGGGAAAGTGTGGATTTGGACTGGCATTGCCGTTTGAGAGTGCGCGGACGGCTGGGCGGCCCGGCGCGGGAATGCCGGAAAAAGGATGTTCCGCAGGGCGCTGTCAGCCCGGTGTGATATGTGTGGTATTGCTACGTATGGGTTCGTAAAATATTTGATCCTCAATGTACTTCAGGTGCGCCTCGTTGTTGACGAAATCAACCTCCGTAGCGTTGATTATGATCAGCGGGGAGCGCGAGTAGTGGTGGAAAAAGTGGTTGTAGGCGTTGTTGAGCTCCTCGATGTAGCTGCGCGACATCTCCCTTTCGTAGGGGCGTCCGCGGTCGCGGATGTTCTTCATGAGCCGGTCGACCGATGACTGGATGAACACCACCATGTCTGCCTTGGCGGCAATGCTGTTCATGATGCCGTAGATACTGTCGTAGAGCGCCATCTCGTCGCCGGAGAGGTTGAGCCGCGCGAAGATGCGGTCCTTGTCGAACAGATAGTCCGAGATCACCATCTCATGGAACAGGTCGCGGCTGCGCAGCTTCTCCTGCTGCTTGAACCGGCTGGCCAGGAAGGCCAGCTGCGTCTGGAAGGCGTAACGCTCCCGGTCCTCGTAAAAACGCGGCAGAAACGGGTTTTCCTCGAACTCCTCCAGCACCAGCCGGGCATTGTGCCGCTCGGCCAGCATCCGGGCCAGCGAGGTCTTCCCCGCGCCGATGACCCCTTCAATGGCAATAAAATCGAACTGGTTCATGCTGGGAAAACTACCACTTTAGACTCGTTTTCGAAACTTCAATTTTGGGTGAAGCGGTAATGAGCGCGTCCACCGGCTCCCCCGTGCGCACATCCCGCCAGCCGGGCAGGATCTCCTGCAGCGGTACGAGCACGAAGAGGCGCATGTGATACTCCGGATGCGGCACATGCAGCCGTTGCCGCGATATCACCTGGCGGTCGTAGTCGATGATGTCCAGGTCGATGGTGCGGTTGGACCATCGCGGGGACGCGGGATCCCGGCCATAGTCGCGCTCATAGGCCTTGAGCGCCTCCAGCAGCGACATGGCGTCCAGCTCCGTTTCGACTTCACACACCGCGTTGAA
Source organism: Balneolales bacterium (assembly GCA_007132975.1). Lineage (GTDB taxonomy): Bacteria > Bacteroidota > Rhodothermia > Balneolales > Natronogracilivirgulaceae > SKNL01. Next base: position 218 of record SLNO01000144.1, on the reverse strand, counting down.
GTAGGGATGGGTGGATGCGTCCCCGACCGGCTCGGTTTCGTAGATGGACGATGCCAGGGGATGTGTGGTGCCCAGCATGGAGAGAAAGCTGAGCGCGCGCGCCAGATGCGCCTGCCGGTCCCCCAGGTTCGATCCCAGTGCAATTACCGCTTTGGCCATTGGCTCCTGACTTCGGTGTATTCACAGGAAGGCGACATGGGCGGGTTGAGCTTGCGCAC
>SLNO01000112.1 GCA_007132975.1 Balneolales bacterium | reverse complement strand
TATAGAAGATTGAAGGATTATGAACGGCCCTCCGTCACTAGAAGAATACCCGGAAAACAGCGGGCTATCGCATTTCAAAAACTGATTTCCGCTTATATTGTGGATGCGGATCTATCAAAAACGGCAGGTTTTCATAGATAAAGCATCCCGCTGCTGTTTCGGCACAGCCGCTCCCGCACCCAATCAAGGGATTCCACAACCTCATGTGCCGCGGCGCGCACCTCATCCGACGGCTGCTTGAGGTCCGGCACCATGATCGTGACCATGCCGGCGGAATGCGCCGCACGCACACCGTTCTCAGAGTCTTCCAGTGCCAGACAGCGAGCCGGCGGTATACCCAGGCGACGGGATGCTTCCAGGTAGATATCCGGTGACGGCTTTCCGTTTTCGATCTCGTCTCCTGTCACAATATGGTCGAAGGGAAAGGAGAGTCCTGAGGCGCGCAGGCTGAATTGCGTTTGCTTCTGAGGACTCGAAGTGGCAACGGCAACCGGCGCACCTCTTTCCTCCAGACAAAGTAGCAGATCATCGATTCCGGGTTTTTTGGGTATCCCGTTTTCTTCCGCTTCTTCACGCCAAAGCTCAGGCCAGCGTTTCCAGTATTCCTCAAGCGGGAAGCCCGGGCCCAGATGCCCGGCAATGGCCGAGCGGCATGCCGGATTTGGCAGGCCGATCAGGGTAAAGACAAATTCGTCGCTCAAGTGGTGACCAAACTCTTCGGCCGCTTTTTGAAGGGCGAGTTTGTAAATCGGTTCGGTGTCGATCATAAGACCGTCCATGTCAAAGACGACGGCTTCTATCAGTTTTTTCATGGCATGGTTTTAAGCAGCGGGCAAGTACGTGCAACATATTCCGCCATCACCTGGTCTGTGGATAATGTCCCGGATCGGCGCCTGATTACAGCAGCACCGGTTTGAAAGGTACCAAACCGCTAAAAAACCATCAAATACATCTCCATCAGCGCTTTTTTTTCACCGATTGGCAGGCAGACGAACGAGGGGATCCGGGTATTCAAACTTGAACAGCATCTGAGGATCGTCGTTGACAAGGTAAATCGCCCCCCTGTCCCTGATCACGGCAATGCCCTCCAGCCGAACCTGCCCGGCATCAAACGCCGCCAGCGGTCGTGCATTCCGGTCCAGTACGAAGACCGCTCTTGCCTCGTCGCTGACCAGCCAGATCAGTTCCTCTTCCACATCATAATAAAGGCCGGATAAATCCAGGCCCCGGGTGTCCGGATTGGCCCCGAAATTGACTGGCAGGGTCCTGAGCTGACGCGACTCATCCGGCAAACCGACATCCACCTCCACAATTACCCTTGGACTTTTCTCATTTGCCGCATAGATAATGTTCCTGACCGGATCGATGGTGATCCCCTCCAACCCGAGGTTCATCCGCCTGGGCTCCATGTCCAATTCAAACCTGTGAAGCTCCTGGCCAAGTGTGTCAAACTGAATGATTTGCCAGAATGTCTCATCCACAATCCAAAGCGTTTTGTCGACGGGGTTCTGCGCAATGCCCTCAAGATCGCTTCCTTTCACATCCAGACGTTTAACAATACGCCCGTCAAGTGTCAGTTTATAGATTCCACCTCCGGGACGGTCACTGACAGACCAAAGGTAATTACCCGTATGGTCCGGAGAGAGCCCCGACGGATCGGCGATGCGGAGACGATGCGTCTCTTGCAGCTTCAACCTTGCCAGGCGGTTTGCCGAACCGGGTGTCGGAATGTTGAGCGGCAGCAGATAACCGACATCCTGATGGCGATCAAAGGATATCCTGCCCAGCGATATATCCGGCGCCACATCCAATGCTGTGTACGGGAGGATGTCTGCAAGCCGCAGCCCTCCATTGGCAGGACGGTAAAGAGCGATTACCGCTCCGAATTCGGGCAGGGTGAAGCCGGCATGCCAGGCAGTCGCGATGGTATCCCTGCCATCGGCCCAGATCAGCAGGTACTCCCCGGAAGCAATGAAAATGCCCTTTGGAAAGACCTCCATATGGAGCGGCTCGGTCCGGGCCATGTGGTTTTCAAGGAATGCGCCTGAAGTAAGCTCCGTTTCGGGTGGATACATCGCCAGCACCCATCCATCCAGGTCCCGGCTGCGCCTCCGGGGGTTGTGAAGTTCCATCCAGCCGGCATATCCCCCGAAATCAGGGTCAGCCAGAGTATGCTGCTGGAGCACCATGACTTCGCTGATGTAAACCGGCCCGGCGGCCTGCCGGTCCCGACTTTGCGAGAAAGAAAAATGTGCCGGCAAAAGGAGTCCGGCCAGCAGCAGCAAAACGGCCATGGCTGGACAGGGAGCACATTTGTGCAGGTGAAATGAGATCTGTTTCAATGAGAGCCCTGGGTTAAATAATGATTTGGGATGCAGAACGGAGCGGCCGGGATAACTCGCGAATATTTGCATAATCGGATTGAAATACAATACCGTTGTTTTTGGGGTTTTCAAGTCCAATGATGGACGCGTTTGTGCAGATCTGGTCCGGGCTCGACCCCATTCAAGCCCAAAACAATCCGTAGCCGGTCTGGCAATCACATCATGGCCCATGGCCATTAATGCATTTGTGGTCAAACTGAGTATCTTGTCATCGTATTCAGCAGATGCACCAGCAATTCTCTATCCAGAAGCAATCAAACGAAGTCTGACAATGGCCACATCCACCAGAACCAGAATCAGAAAATTCGGGCTCCCGCCCGGCAGCCTGGTGTTCACCGGAAGAAAGAAAACGGAACAGCTCCACACCTCGATCATGCATTACGGGCCGGACCGCCTTGAAGAGATAAAGTCGCATGAGATTGAAGCTTGCTTCCCGTATCGCGACACCGATGATGTTTCCTGGATCACGATCAGCGGCCTGCACGACACGGAAAAAATTGATGCGCTGTGCCGCCATTTTGGCATCCATCCGCTGGTTTCAGAAGATATCCTCAACATCCACCAGCGTCCCAAGGTGGAGGTGTTCGATGACTACATCTTCATCACGCTCAAGATCCTGGATTTCGAAAAGGACACCCGCCACATCGGCATCGACCAGGTGAGCCTGATCCTGGGCGACGGATATGTGCTCATGTTCCAGGAGCAGCAGGAGGCGCTGTTCGATCCCCTTCGCAAGCGGATCACGGAGAGCAAGGGGCGCGTGCGCCGGATGAAATCCGACTACCTGCTATATGCTATCCTGGACATCATCGTGGACCATTACTTCGTCAACCTGGAGCAGATAAGCGACCACATCGAGACCATCGAACAGGAGCTGATGACCGATCCGGCGCCAAAAACGCTCAACGAAATCTACCGTCTCAAGCGCGAGGTGTTGTTCCTGCGCAAATCGGTCTGGCCGCTGCGCGAGTCGGTCAGCCGTCTGGAAAAATCTGATTCGCCGCTGGTGACGGACAGCATTGCACCCTACCTGCGCGACCTGTACGACCACACCATCCAGGCCATTGACAGTATTGAGACCAGCCGGGACCTGCTTTCGAGCATGCTGGACCTCTACCTCTCCAGCCTGAGCAACCGAATGAACCAGGTGATGAAAATGCTTACCATCATCGCCACCATCTTCATCCCGCTGACTTTCATCGTGGGCATCTACGGGATGAATTTCGAAAACATGCCCGAACTGGAGTGGCATTACGCCTATTTCATAGTTCTGGGATTCATGTTCGCCATTGCCGTGGGCATGCTGGCGTGGTTCCGCCGAAAAGGGTGGATGTGACCGACCTCACTGCACGTTGAAGTCGAAGAACGTCTCCGGGTAGGGCTCGTCTGCCAGACGGTAGTGCCACCATTCGCGTGAATAGGGCAGGAATCCGTGGCGCTCCATGGTTTCTTTCAGGAGGATGCGGTTGGCGGCCTGCTCCGGCGTGACCAGGTCGGAACCGTGGTGCGATGGCGGACCAAACAGATCGAACCCGCTTCCCATGTCCACCTCCTCACCGGTCTCCAGATCGTAGAGCGACAGGTCGATGGTGCTGCCGCGGGTGTGTCCGGAGCGCTCGGCGATATACCCTTTGATGAACAGGTCGGCCTTGTCCACCTCGGGATAGTATTTCGCCTTCGTCAGTGTATCGGCCGGGTCCCGCGCCCACCGCACAAAATGATCCACGGCTTTCTGTGGACGGTAGCCATCAAAAACGATGATGCCGTACCCCTTTTCGCGCAGCTCGTCGGCGGCTTTCGTCAGGGCCCGCAGTGCCTCGCTGGTGAGTATGGCGACCGGGGCGAGGTACCCATCCACCCGGGTCCCCACAAAATTGTCATCGGTGTAGTACCGGATGTCGTATTTGGCGTCGGGGATGGCCTCGTGGACGTACCCGAAGCCCTCCGGGATGTGACGCTCCCGGTTATTGCCGTTGTCGGCGTTCTCGCCATTGCTGATCTGCCCGTTGCCCTTGTTCTCGCCGTTGCCGCAGGCATTCATTGTTATTGCAAGTATAAGCAGTGACATAAAAATCAGGCCGTATTTCATGACTGTGCATGGTTATGAGTGTAACGCCAGCTCCCAGAGTTCGACGTGTTCTTCCTTTCTGTGGTCCCTTCTGCGCGTTTTTTTGGATGGAGGTTCTGTCTTTTGCCGCAGCATCCGGACTTTCACGAACCTCCGGTTGTCCGCCAGCTCCTGTTCAACCGGATGGTGGGATTGCACACCTTCCGCCATGCCCAGGTTTGAAAACAGGACTATCAGACGGCCGTCCTGTTCAAGGATCCTTGCCGCTCCGGCAAATAGCCGTTCGAAAAAGTCCGGTTCGAAATATATGGCCTTGTCCATCAAGCCGGCATCTGCTTCCGGCTGATCCATTTCAACTGGCTTGACCGGTTGAGTAACCTCTTCCGAATCACCTGGCAGCCAGGGCGGGTTGCACACGATCAGCTCCGATTTTCGATCGCACCCATCAAACAGATCGGCGACTTTTGCGTCAATCCGGCTGTCGACGTTCCGGTGACGGGCATTTTCCCGCACCGTCATGACGGCGTTCGGGTTGATGTCCGTTGCCAGCACATGCTCAAACCCCCGTTCCAGCATCATAAACGCCAGCACGCCGCAACCGGTGCCAACATCCATCGCGCTTTTTTTACTGCCGTCATAACGCCGGAGCCACCGGTCGAACAGCTTCAGGTGGTCGAACCGCGTGGGGAAATAGGTGCCGTACCAGGGATAGATCTCGTGCCGGAGCCCCGGGAAACGGACCCCCTTCAGGAACCATTGCCACGAACTGTTGAGGCCCTGGACCTGCGGAAACGGGAGCAGAAAATCGGCGACATCGGGGTACAACTCCTCCAGCCAACCGATAGCCGGCGCCTTTTTCAGCGCGATGCGGTTGCCGCCGACCGGCACAAGCAGGCGGTTGGATGCGTCCCTGTACACGGCACGCCGGTTTCTGTACGAACTGAAATCGTCTTTGTCCATCCTGCCGCTTCCAGCCTCTGACCTGTCGATCCCACTGCCTTTGGCGATGTGCTTCCTGCCCGACCCACTGCCTTTACCGGTCTCCTCCTTGCCGCCACCGAAAACAGGCCCCCTCAGGTGTGAGAGTACCTTGAGCCCGGTCGGATACGCATCCCGGATCACAGCACTTTGTCCCTCGAGCAACTGTCCTGCAACGGCATCAGGGTCCGATTTGGCCGTGACCGCAGGCAGGTCTGGTTGCGGCGCCATGGGTACCGGTCGGTGCAATACCAGGTCCCCGGAAGAAATCGGAATGATGCCCTTTGTCATATTGTTAGAAAAATATTGAGTTTATGAACAAATGCGGGAATTATCATGATAAAAATGATCAAGGCTGGCGTTCTCTTTCTTTTCGCCATCACCACAAATATACAAGGACAGGATATCAGTTTTGAGAATGCTTATCCTTCCCTGTCTTTCACCATGCCCATCGATTTTCAGATCGTTGAGGACATGGCCGATACTGTGTTCGTCATCGAGCGCGCCGGAACCGTCCAGCGGTTCCACAATGATCCGGAAACATCGGACATGCAACAGGTTCTGGATATCAGATCGCGCATATCCGCATCGGGAGAAGGTGGTTTGCTAGGAGTGGCTTTCCACCCCGATTTCATGCAGAACGGGTACCTTTATGTGCACTACACAGCATCCAGCCCTTTCAGATCTGTTTTTGCCAGATTTGAATGGGATCCTGACAATCCGGGGGTTTTTGATCCGGACAGCGAGCTGATACTGCTGGAAGTGGACCAGCCGAGGACCAACCACAATGCCGGACAGATCCGGTTTGGTCCGGACGGATATCTTTATCTCGCCCTGGGTGACGGCGGGGGCGGCGGCGACCCGTTCGAGCACGGGCAGGATCGCACCACCCTGCACGGCAACATCCTCAGGATCGATGTGGACAGCACGGACGAAGGCCTCAACTATGCCATCCCCGCCGACAACCCTTTTGTCGACAACGAAGAGGGATGGCAGGAGGAGATATTCGCCTGGGGCTTTCGCAACCCCTTCCGTTTCAGTTTTGATTCCGAAACCGGCAAACTGTGGGTGGCAGATGTTGGGCAAAACGAGCGCGAGGAGGTTAACATTGTTGAATCCGGCAAGAATTACGGATGGCCCATCATGGAGGGCAGCATTTGCTATCCGCCTTCCACAGAGTGCGATACTACCGGATTGGCGCTTCCTGTCCACGAATACGGATTCAGCGGCGGACAGTCCATCACCGGCGGTTTTGTTTACCGGGGGGGTGCGGCACCCGACCAGAATGGACGGTATTTTTACGGCGACTACATTACCGGAGACCTTTGGTCATTCGATTTCGACGGTGAGGAGGCTTTTGACAACCGCAGCATCGGAGAGGTGGCCGGGCGTCAGCTGGTCTGCTTCGGCGAGGACCACGACCGCGAGCTCTTCATGTGCATGATGGGCCAGGGTGTGATCATGCGCATCGTCATGGAGTCGGAGCCTACATTCGCGGACACGGAAACGGAAGTGCCTGAGGTCGTGGAGCTGGAACAGAATTACCCCAATCCATTCAATCCCACGACCGTCATACGGTACCGGCTGGCTGAAAGCGGACCTGTCACCCTTGAGGTAACGGATCTGCTTGGGCGGCGCGTGCAGGTTCTTGTGGATGGTGTGAAACCTGCCGGAGCGCACGAGGCCATATTCGATGCCTCATCGCTTGCCGGCGGCGTCTACCTGTACCGGCTCTCGACCGGGGACCGCATCCTCACGCGAAGCATGACCCTCGTGAAATAGAATCCACATTCATCACAGCAATTGATTCATTTCAATCTGTCACAGTACTGCTTTTTCATCCAATCCAACCTGTCACCGCTACTGCCACAGTTCTACCGTCACAGTTTCTGCCCCAGTTCTACCGTCACAGTTTCAGACGGCGCTTTCGTGTAGATGCTGAATACGAAAATCGCAAGTGAGGAGAGTACGAATCCTGGCAGGATCTCGTACAGATCGAACCATCCACCCTCCAGATAATTCCAGACCAGTACCGTGACGGCGCCGGTCACGACCCCGGCCAGTGCGCCCTGCAGGGTCATTCGCTTCCAGAAAAGTGAAAGGAGGATGACAGGCCCGAATGAGGCTCCGAAGCCTGCCCAGGCCCAGGCGACAAGTTCCAGAACCATGGCCTCGGGATTCCAGGCAATGAACAGGGCGACAAGTGCTACGGCGACGACGCTGAGGCGTCCGACCCAGACCAGTTCCCGGTGTCTGGCGGCCGGCCGAAGCAGTCCCTTGTAGAAATCCTCCGCTATTGCGCTGGAACAGACGAGCAGCTGCGAGTCGACTGTGCTCATGACAGCGGACAGGATCGCAGCCAGAAGGATCCCCGCCAGCCACGGGCTGAACAGCTCCTGCACCATCACCAGGAACACGAACTCGGGATCCGGAAGCGGGCTGTCGGCGAAATAGGCGACACCGGTGAACCCGACGAATACCGCCCCGAAGAGCGCAAACACCATCCACCCGATACCGATCATCTGTGCTTTCGGTACGCTTGCCGGCGAGTCAATGGCCATGAATCGAGCCAAAATGTGCGGTTGGCCGAAGTATCCGAGCCCCCAGGCCAGCAGCGACAGGATGCCGATCAGGGTCATTTCGTGATACACGTTGAGGTAGGCGGCATCCACGTCGGCCACACCGGCGACCAGCGTCTCCCAGTTCTCGAAGAAGAACACCAGCATGATGGGTGCCGTTATGAGCGCCAGGAACATGAGGATACCCTGGAAGAAGTCGGTCCAGCTGACGGCCATGAACCCGCCGAGGAAGGTGTAGACCACGATGACGGCGGCGCCGGCCATGAGCGCGGTTTCGTATCCCCAGCCGAAGCTGCTTTCGAAGAGCTTGGCCCCGGCAACGAGCCCGGATGCGGTGTAGAGGGCGAAAAAGAGGAGAATGACGGTGGCCGTTACGATCCGCAGGACCCGGGTTTTGTCTTCGAAGCGTCTTTCCAGATAATCGGGCAGGGTGATGGCGTTGCCTGTTTTTTCGGTGATGGTGCGCAGGCGGGCGGCTACGAACTGCCAGTTCAGGAAAGCGCCGATGGAGAGGCCGATGGCGATCCATATCTGATTGAGTCCGGCCGCATAGACGGCTCCCGGCAGGCCGAGCAGCAGCCAGCCGCTCATGTCGGATGCGCCGGCGCTGAGGGCGGCCACCCCGCTTTTGAGTTTGCGTCCGCCCAGGATGTAATCGGAGAGGGTTTCGCTGAAGCGGTAGAACAGGATGCCGAACGCAATCAGTGCGCAGAGGTAGAGGATGAAAGTAACTACGGCGGCGGTGTTCATGGTCGGTCCCGTTCTGGAATGCCCTCCGCCGGCCTGCTCCGAAGATCGTTCTGATCCTCGGAATTCTTCCGGTTTTCGATGCTTTCAACCGGGTTGGCACTGGTCCTGTGCCGCAGGAAATTTACGATGGACAGAAGGAACACGACGGACATCGGAACGACCAGCCAGAACCAGGAATGCAGCGGAATTGCGGTTTCATCCATGCCTTTACTCGATTAATCACTGATTTTGATGGAATTAACAGGATTAGCGAATAAAGGTCAACAGAAAAGTGCCTGCTGGCATGGCCGGCTTTTGATAATGGTCATTTTGCCTGCCGGTCAAACACAAATAACCTACGGCGTCCTGTCGCAATTATGATCAATTTTGTACTTTCCCTTGATCACCTGGAGCAAATAAAATCAAGCCATTAAGAATCCTCCTCTCATGATTCACGATCCATATCCCATCATCGATTCGCACATCCGGTTTTACCAGGATAACGGGTTCATAAAACTCAAGCAGGTTCTAGATCCCGATACAATAAGCCACTATGGGGAAGAGATCACGAGAAAAGTCCGTGAACTGAATACCCTGGATGTGCCCATGGAAGAGCGGAACACCTATCAAAAGGCGTTCATGCAGGTTACCAATTTGTGGCGGACGAGCGATGTTGTCAGCCAGTTTGTCCATGGCAAGCGGCTGGCTGGCATTGCGGCATCATTGATGGGGACGGAGTCGGTTCGCATGTACCATGACCAGGCTCTGTACAAGGAACCATCCGGCGGGTTCACGCCATGGCATGCCGATCAGTTCTACTGGCCGCTGGCATCGGACAAGACGGTCACCGCGTGGATCCCGCTCCAGGCAACTCCGCTTGACATGGGGCCGCTCGCCTTCAGTGCGAAAAGCCACCGTTTCACATATGGACGGGATCTGCCCATCAGCGATGAAAGCGAGCAAATGATCCAGAAAGCCCTTAAAATGGAGGGTTTCATGATGTATGAAGAGCCATTTGAACTGGGCGAGGTCAGTTTTCATTCCGGCTGGACCTTCCACCGGGCGGGACCCAATACCACGGAGCATCCACGAAAGGTGATGACCATCATTTACATGGATGGCAACATGCGACTGAAAGAGCCAGAGAATGACAATCAGCGGCTTGATCAGGAAACATGGTGCCCGGGTGCGCGTGTCGGAGAGGTTATTGACACGCCGCTTAATCCGATCCTGTATCCCTGAAACTCCCGTCAGGAGCACACGGCTCAGTTGATCGCTGTTTGATCAGATGAGAGCCGGCAGGCCGTGCGGGGTGCACTGGTATGCAGAAACAAATTTATGACATAAGTGCACCCCAACGTTCGTTCAGCCATTGCGTCCGGATCTGCGACGCTCGGCCCGCAACTTCTTCAGCTGCTGCCATTGCGCCTCGGTCAACACTTTTTTCAGCTCCTGCTGGTGGTTTTCATAGTTTGCGCGGCGTTCCGTCTGGAAAGATTCCCGGCTGATTTCACCATTGCGCATTTTACCCCTGAGTTCCAGCATGTTTTCACGATGCTCACGACCCAGTACTTCTATTTGCTCTCTTTGATCTTCCGAAAGATCATCCAGTTGAAAAGCAAGCCGGTTATCCCGACGCTGGAACATGCCCCTTTGACCGGGACGCTGTGATTCCTGAGTCCCATCCTCAAGCGATACAGCTTTCTGGCCGAATCTTTGCGGCTGATTCCAATCGTTGGCCTGAGCTGGCTGATTGATCGTGAGCAGAACGAGAATCAGGGGAATAAAGAAAATTGTTGATCCAGATAAAGTATTCATGATAATTCCTTTGGATTTGATATCGATTTCAGCGGCAGTGGCACCAGTACAGGCATGGCTGCGATGGTATCGTTGCCGCACTCAATAACTTAGACGCGTGGGATCATGTTCGGTTCAAGAGGTGTACCAGACAGCTCAGTTGCTGCGAAAAACACCCCTTATCCGCCCAATCAGAGATCTGTCCTTTGCCGTATCACCGACAACCTGAGCTTCCCGGCTGTCACGTCCGGCGAAAAAATCCCTGGCGCGGTCACGAAACCGCTCCTCTCGATAGTCATCACAATCGGTCCGGTGGCTGAAGTCCAGCTGGTATGCGTGGAACTGGTCCGGCACCGGCGAGAGCCCATCCTTTCTGGAGAGATCCTGCAGAAACAGGCCTGCCACAGGCAGGGCTGACTGCGATGCGAATCCTATGTGCTGTGGAAGCCGGACGGCCGGCGTGACCCCGCCGACCCAGCTTCCGAAAACCAGATCGGGTGTCATCCCCACAAACCATCCATCCGAAAAATGCTGGGTTGTCCCCGTTTTGCCGGCAACAGCGTGTTGGATACCGAAACGGGTCCTCAATCCGGAGGCAGTCCCTTCATCAACGGTACGGGCCAGCATGGCAACCATGGCCGCCGCTGTCTCCTCGGAAAAAGCCGGCTCGCGTGGCTCTGGTGGATCCGCTGAAACGGATTCCTGTGGATGGGATATGCCCGTCCCGCTGAAATCATAAATTAGCTCTCCATCCGAATTGTAGACGGCGGTGATGAACCGCGGTTCTGCGGGAATACCCCTGTTGGCAAATGCCGAATAGGCCTGCACCATCTCGAGCAGCGACAGTTCGGCGGTACCAAGCGCAATGGATGGCTCTGCGGGGACCGGGGACTGGATACCCAGCCGCCGGATTGTCTGAATGACCTCATCCACACCGGTTTCCATAAGCAGTTCAACGGAAATCGTGTTCACGGACTGCGCGAGCGCGGCCTGGATGGAGTAGTGGCCGCCATATTCCTGTTGCAGGTTGGAGGGAGTCCATTCGTTGTACTGAACGTATGTCGACAGCAAATTTCGGCGGTAATCACAGGGGCGGGTGCCCGATTCAAGTGCCGCGGCGTAGACAATCGGCTTGAAAGCGGAGCCGGTCTGCCGCCGGGCGCGCACATGGTCATACTGGAAGTTCCGGTGGGGGATGCCGCCGACCCAGGCTCTGATATCCCCGCTTGCCGGATCCATAGCCAGGAATCCGGCGTTTATGAACGATAGATAGTGCCGGATGGAGTCGCGGGGTGATAAGGTCACATTTTTGGGTCCATCCCATGTGAAAACATCTGTCGGTACCGGTGTATCCAATGCCTTGTCAATGGATTGCTGATCAATACCTGCATCTACCATCCGGCGGTAGCGGTCCGAGGCCTGCCATGTCCGCAGAACCTGCGGATGTTCCCTGCCGAACACCAGTTCATGGCTCCGGTGGCGGTCAAAAGCCGCCTGGAGCGCGGCAAGCTGCGTGTTCACGGCGTGCTCCGCAGCGGCCTGAAAGCGCGAATCCAGTGTGGTTTTAATAACGAGCCCGTCGGTCAACAGGTTGTATGTGCGTCCGTCCAGCGCGGGTTGCGTGGCAAGGATGTTCTGCAGTCGGCTGCCGAGCCAGGCCCTGAAATGGGGGGCCGTGCCTTCGTTCTGAGCGCGCCGGTTGTAGTCGAGGTCGAGCGGACGCTCCCGGGCCTCCTCGAACGCCTCTGCATCGATCATACCGTACCGCTGCATCTGCCACAGCACCAGGTTGCGCCGCCGGAGCGCATTTTCAGGATTGCGGCGCGGGTTGTACCAGGTTGTGGCACGCAGCATGCCGGCCAGGGCCGCTGCATGGTGCAGCTCCAGATCTTCGGGCGGGAGATTGAAAAATCTTTCCGATGCCGTGCGAATGCCCCAGGTATCCTCACCGAAGGAAACGGTATTGAGGTAGAGTTCCAGGATCTCTTCCTTGCTGTAGATGCGCTCCAGTCGGCGCGCGATGATCATCTCGCGGAGCTTGCCGGTCACGACACCGCGCAGCCCCGGCTTCTCCCTTGGGTACAAATTCTTGGCCAGCTGCTGAGTGATGGTGCTCCCGCCCCCGGCATCCTGGCGGAGCACGATCGTACGGACCAGGACTCGTCCCAGCGCCCGGTAATCAATCCCGTTGTGATTGTGGAAACGGATGTCCTCAATGGCCAGAAGCGCATCCACAAAATGCCCCGGCACAACGTCGATGGAAACCTTATCGCGGTTCTGCACATAATAGCGTCCCAAGAGTACCCCGTCGGTGGAGTAAAGCGACGAGGCCTCATAATGCCGGATGGCCGAGAGTTCGTCGGTTCCGGGTGTCCGGAGGAAAATCCCGGCGACAAACAGCAGAAGTGCCAGCAGTAGCGCAAGCAGCATTGCAAGCAGGGACCTCGCGGCCGTAACTCCTACGGACACACTCCTGCGCATTTTCATCATTTTTCCCTTCAGAACCGGCAACCACTGTGCCGGCGACTTCCACGGATCCTGGTTTCTGGTCAACATTCCTGTCTTGTTCAACATCCTGTTCAAATACTATTTAATAACAATTCGTCAGGGTCTCATGACTACATCAAAAAAAACTTCGTGGCAGCCCTGCCAGGTATATGCAGGGACCTTGCAATTAAGTACCTTCCGGAATGGGTGGCTGTTGTCGCACCCCGGTATTCACAATTTCGAAAAATACTTCATTGGCAACGACTTCCAAGAACCTGGAAACGCAGCTGCAGCTGGATATCCGCAGCCAGCCCGACGACACTACGTGCGGCCCGACCTGCCTGCATGCCGTGTACCGCTATTACGGTGATGAAATAGGTCTCACCGAGGTAATCAACGAAGTTCCTGTGCTGGAGGAGGGCGGAACGCTGGGCGTGCTGCTTGGCATCCACGCCCTGGGCCGGGGCTACATGGTTCGCCTTATCACCTACAACCTGCAGATCTTTGATCCGACCTGGTTTTCAGAGCCAACCGACCTGGTGGAGAAGCTGCGGCAGCAGATGGCGCACAAAACGGATCCCAAATTCCGTCTGGCCTCGGAGGCATACATCTCCTTCCTGAACCTTGGCGGCACCATCAGTTTCCGGGACCTCAGCCCGTCCCTCATCCGCAAATACCTGAAAAAATCCGTACCCGTGCTAACCGGCCTAAGTTCCACCTACCTGTATCAGCACGCCCGGGAATACGGCCCGGAATGCGACCATGACGACATCAGGGGCGTTCCGGTGGGACATTTTGTCGTGCTCAGCGGATATGACAGGGAGGAACAACAGGCCCTGGTATCTGACCCGCTTGCCGAGAACCCCTACTCCCCCGACCAGAAATACCTGGTGCGCATCGAGCGGCTCATTTGTGCCATCCTGCTCGGCATTGTGACCTATGATGCCAACCTGCTCATCATCGAACCACGTCCATAAGCATCAGAATTCGGAACGGCAGCCGGCCAAAACCGGCCAAGACCCTGACGCGCCCCCATCAGCCTGTAAAATCATAAACGTTTCATCGATCACACGCCATGGCCATCCTCATCATAGTAAGCAACACCGGTGACTGGAAACTCACCATTCCCGGGGTGGATGTGGTTTCTGCCAGATCCTACCTGACCGACCCGCAATACATCAGTCTTCGTAATACCCGGGTGTTCAATCTGTCGCGCAGCTACCGATACCAGAGCACGGGGTATTATGTCTCGCTTCTGGCAGCCGCGCGCGGACACAAGGCGATTCCCGGCATCGCCGCCATCCAGGACATGAAATCACCGGCTGTGCTCAGGATTGTCTCTGATGAGCTGGAAGCTCTGATCCAGAAGACGCTTTCAGACCTCAAAAGCCGGGATTACACTCTCAGCATCTATTTCGGGCGCAACCTCTCCCCGAAGTACGACAAGCTGAGCCTGCAGCTGTTCAACCTGTTTCAGGCGCCGCTGCTGCGGGCGCATTTCCACCACGACGGTGAAATGTGGCACCTGAAGAGCATCGGTCCCATCGCCGCCAGCGAGATCCCGCCGGACCACCATCCCTATGTCCAGGAGTTTGCGCGCGACTATTTCGCCGGGAAGAGGGCCCGTGCGCCGAAACGCGAGACAGGCGGATACGACATGGCCATTCTGGTCAATCCGAAGGAAACCGCGGCCCCATCCGACCAAAAGGCTATCGAAAAGTTCATCCGCGCTGCGGAGAAGAAGGGCATCAGCGCCTGGACCATCACACGCGACGATTACGCGCGCCTTGCGGAGTACGACGCCCTGTTCATCCGCGAGACCACCGCTGTGAACCATCACACCTTCCGATTTGCCCAGCGGGCGCAGGCCGAAGGGCTGGCGGTGGTGGACGATCCCGAGTCGATAATCCGGTGCACCAACAAGGTGTACCTTGCCGAGCTGCTGGCGGCACACCAGATACCGGCACCGCGCACCGTGATTGTCCACAAGGACAATAAAAAGCGGGTAATGCAGGAGCTGGGCTTCCCCATGGTCCTCAAAAAACCGGACAGTTCCTTCAGCCAGGGCGTGGCCAAAGTGGCCGATGAGCAGGCGTACCTCCAAATGGTCGATGAAATGTTCGAAAAATCCGACCTGTTGATCGCACAGGAATTCATGCCTACGGAGTTCGATTGGCGTGTCGGCATATTCCACCGGCAGCCGCTCTACGTCTGCAAGTACTTCATGGCCAAAAAGCACTGGCAGATCATGAACTGGGAGACCACGGAGCCAAAACGGTACGGCAAAGTGGAGACCCTGCCGGTGGAGCTGGCCCCGCGCGGGCTCATACGCACGGCCCTGTCGGCAGCCAATCTGATCGGCGACGGCTTGTACGGAGTGGATCTCAAGCAGGTCGGCAACCGTTTCATCGTGATCGAAGTTAATGACAACCCCAGCATTGAGGCCGGTGTGGAGGACGAGGTCCTGCGCGAGAAGCTCTACCTGACCATGATGGACATCTTCCTCAAAAAGATCCGGAAAACCAAGGAGCCGCCGGCCCGGCAGGATTAAACAGATGAAAAAACTGCATTTGTTCGAGGGATTTGGGGTGGAGCTGGAATACATGATCGTGGACCGTACCACCCTGGATGTGCGTCCAGTCACCGACAAGCTGATGCACTACAAGTGCGGCGCCTACCGTGACGAGTGGGAGAACGGCGCCATTTCCTGGAGCAACGAACTGGCCCTGCACGTCTTCGAACTCAAAACCAACGGCCCTGCCCCCGTGCTGAACGGACTGGCCGCCTTCTTCCACGACAACATCAGGGAGGCCAACACGCTGCTGGAGGCCCGCAACGCCCGCCTCATGCCCGGCGCCATGCACCCGTGGATGGACCCGCACACCGAGCTGCGTCTCTGGCCGCACGAGCACAACCTGATCTACGACATGTACAACCGCATCTTCGACTGCCGCGGGCACGGCTGGGCCAACCTCCAGAGCACCCACCTGAACCTGCCGTTCGGCAACGACCGTGAGTTCGGGCGCCTCCACGCAGCCATCCGGCTGGTACTGCCGCTGCTACCGGCACTGGCCGCATCCTCCCCGGTCATGGACGGCCGCCTGACCGGCTGGGCCGACAACCGGCTGCAGGTCTACAAGGACAACCAGAAGCGCATCCCCTCCATTGCCGGACGCGTGATTCCGGAGCCGGTTTTCACCCGCAGGGATTACCGCCGGCGTATCCTGGCCCGCAATTATGCCGATATCGCCCCGCACGACCCCGAGGGAATCCTGCAGGATGAGTGGCTCAACTCTCGCGGCGCAATTGCCCGTTTCCAGCGCGGCGCCATCGAAATACGCGTGCTGGACGTGCAGGAGTGTCCCCTGGCGGATATCGCCCTGCTGAAGGTGATCGTGCAGGCCGTCCGGGATCTTGTGGATGAGCGGCACGCGCCATACGCCGACCAGAAGAAATGGGATGTGGATCCGCTGCACGCGATCTATCAGGATGGTGTCCGGGATGGCAGCCGGCAGATGGTGGAGAACCCGGCCTACCTTCGTCTTTTCGGGCTGCAAAGGGACAAAATGAGGGCCTCAAGTGTCTGGGAAACGGTGATGGAACGCACGCCGGACATGGATGATGCGGAAAAAGAGTATCTGCAAATGGCGCTCCGGGAGGGGAACCTTTCAGCCCGTATCCAAAAGGCATTGGGCAGCAAACCCGGGAAAGGGGAACTCTCCAACGTTTACGGAAAACTAACCCGCTGCCTGCATGAAAATGTGCCATTCTTCTGTGATTTATGATTATCTTCCGGCTTATCAATAGCATACACGGGAGCTATGCGTTTGCTGATTTGCGGGACCGGTACAGCACTTACAAAGCCTGCGAATTGGCGCAACAGTCTAACAAATCACAAGGAGGGTGAAATGAGTTTAAGAATAGATTTGTCCCGGATGTCCACGTCAACCGCCATCCGCCAGCTTGATCTCTCATCACTGCCGGCGGTTCACCACAACAGCGGAAGCCGCGCCGCAGGCATCTTTCTCATCCTGTTTTCACTGTTCTGGGGCGGCATACCGGGCATCATATTCATCGGCCTGGTCACCAGCGGCGAGTTTGAACCCACAATGCTGTTTGTGCTGCTGTTCCCGATTATCGGCATCGGTATTTTCCTTGGCGGCCTGTACACCATGACCTACCAGCAGACCATCCGTATTGACGCCACAAGCGTATCGCGGGATTCAAAATCGATTTTCGGCCATAAATTCTGGACCGAGCCACTGGATCGCTATTCCGGGGTACTGTCGCGCACCGAACACCGATCCGGCGGGAAAAACAGCTCTTCCTACACTGCGTACATTGTCGAGCTGTACCACGAAGACAAAAAGAAACGCATCCTGCTCTACGAATCGCGTTCAGGCAGCGGTTTCAGAAAAATCTGGGAGGATTACTGCCGCCAGCTCAACAAACCGGCCATGGAGCGTTCTGGAAATAAAATGTTTACCCGGGATGTGACGGACCTTGACAAATCGGTCCGTGAGCTGGCCCAGGAGGGCAAAGTGTCCGTAAACTTCGATCCCAAGGCACCGCCGCCCAAGGGTTTCGATGCCCGGGTGGTCAGGGATCAACTTCGGGTGGCCCTGCCCAAAAAAAACACGTCCATCATCGGCTTGATCATCTCCGTTCTGTTTTGCGGGGTGTTTATCTTCATCGGTTTCTGGGTGGATGATGCTCCGGTAATATTTGGAATTATCGGGATCATCCTGGTTCTC
>SLNO01000085.1 GCA_007132975.1 Balneolales bacterium | reverse complement strand
CATAAGGTCACATAGAATGACCATGACGCTTTTAATCACACTCATGTGTGTCCAGGATTGTGTTAGGTCATGGTCATTTCATCCAAATATAGCGGTTTTATATCACTGACAAAGACCCCGTGCTCAACAGCTGCAGCCGGTGGGCTTTTTGTCGTTATCACAAATCCAAATTATTCCCTGCGGCTGTTTGCAGGTGCCGCTGCTCCCTCATCCAAATTTTTGACCACATGGAGAAAATTGTTAGATTCATGCAGTTGGCAATTATTCCAACTTTGGGGGAACATTATTTACATCAAGTACAAACAAGGGGTTTACAACATGTACACCAGGGGATTACTTTATTTTTTCGCATACCTGTTCCTGTTTCTTGCCACACCCATGGTACTCAGTGCCGGGGAAAACGGCCCCGCCTACGGGGAAAGCTCGCTGGTGGTCGGTACCATGCCGCTTTATGTGCACTACGACAACCAGACCTGGTACAACGAGCTGGCCTATTTTGTGATGCTCGGATCACCGAAGAACCATCTTATGGTAGCTTATGGCGAGTCAGGCGACCTGTACCTTGACCGCTTCCGGCAGAACCAGGCCTATCACACCCGCTTCCTTCATCTGAACATGCAGCTTGGCGGTGATGCCACCATCTGGAGCCGTTTCCTGCGCCTGCCGCTGCACATTTACGTTCCCATTCGGTTCAATTCGGGGTATCACCGGCTCATGTTCGACCGTCAATCGCCCGCACTTACGGGTCTTGATCCCGAACGCGACACCAAAAACTTCCTGAACCTGAACCTTGGTGCCGGTCTGGGCGCCACATATCGCCTGACCCTGCTGAACCGGATCCCCATAATCGGGTCCGATTTTACGTTCGATGCCGTTTATGTGCGCAGTCCCGGTGTGATGATCCGCTTTATCGGTGACGATGCGGGCAACGGCAGCGTCCACTCCAACGATAATGAAGTCGGCGCTGCTGTCACTAACGAATTCCTGCTCATGGCCCGGATGCACCGGTTCCTGGAAGCCAATCTGGGCGTGACCATTGGCATGCGGTTCAACGCCACGAACTGGTCGACCGGACCCTTTGAATTCAGCGAACTTCTGAGCGCAGTCACCGGCGAGGACATTCCACCAAACGAGATGAACTACTCCGGCTTTTTCATAGGGATAAACTGGTAGGCACCCGCTCACGTCTCACTAACGCCGGGCCTGAAAAGCGGCTCCCCGGTTACCAGGTTCACCTGTCGCTCAAGCTCTCCCAATGATGGCTGTCGCCGCTGCAGCGATGCCGAATGGAAGGTCACGAAAAGGGAGCTGAGCATCATCGCCGCAATCGCGAAAAACGGGTGCAGCAGCCCCATCAACGCCACCCCGATCCCGACGAAATTGTATGCCACTGCCCAGAAGAAGTTGATCCGGATGGTGCCTGTGATCTTTCCCGAAAAATCCAGCATTTCCGGCACAACGCTCAAATTGGGGTGGAACAGCACAAAATCGGCATGGTTTCGGATGCTCATCGTGCCGGAGTACACGCCCACGCCCAGATCCGCCCTGTTGATGGCCATCAGGTCGTTTGTGCCGTCACCCACGAACATCACCGGCCCGTAACGCCTCCGGTATTCGTCGACAAGCTCCGCCTTCCGCTCCGGTGAACAGCCCTTGTGATACGGAACACCAGCAAACTCGGGGGAGGGGTCGGACGGATCCCCGGTCACCACCGCCACTTCCAATCCACTTTGCTCCCGGAGCCGCCGGATCACATCCGCCAGATGCCGTCTCGGCGGTTGATAGAGCCGAAGCCGAAGCATGAGCCGCCCGTCCAGGAACAGGCCCAGTTCCGAATCATCCAGGACCCCTGCTGCGTCGGGATGGCTGCTGTTGACCAGTAGCACCCGCCGGTTTTTACTGGTGGATGGGGGATGCGGCACGTCGCCGGCTGCGCTGTTATTCGGTGGCCCGGGGCCCGTTGCGCTTTCACTCGGCAGCCCGGCGTCCGTTGCGCTTTCACTCGGCGGTCCGTCGCCGGCCTCGAACCAACCCTCCATCCCCTTGCCGGAAAGCAGTTGCGCCTCCAAAGGCCAAACGGGATCCAGGCCATGCTGGTCCAGATACCGGCGCAATGCGCGCGCGAACGGATGCATCTGGTCCATTTCAAGTCCACCGGCCATGCGCATCAGCCTCTCGAGCGGCCACCCGGGGTCGTCGGTCACCCGCTCTATGGAGCGGAATGCGACGCCTTCGGTGAGGGTTCCTGTCTTGTCAAACAGCACCACCTTTGTCTGCGACAGTTTTTCGAGCGCCTGACTCCCCCCCATGGCCACAACCCCGGACCTGTGCAGCCGCTGGTTTGCCACCCATAGCGCGGCCGGCGTGGATATGGAAAAAGCGCACGGACACCCGATCAGCAGCACGGAAAGGAACACCTGCAGCGCAAATGGGAGCCCGGCATGCCAGGTGTGCCAGGCAAGGCCCGCAAAGGCGGCCGTCGTCACAAAGACCAGAAGCACCGAAGCGCCTTTTGCAGCCACGCGCTCATAGTATCCGGGCCGGGAACGCATGGCCCGGGCCCGGCGCAGATACTCCTGCAACGACGACTCGCTGTACGGTCGCAGGATCTCCAGGACCAACCCGCCGTCCATGCTTACACTCCCCGCCGTTACCCGGTCACCCGGCTGTTTACGGACCGGGTCCGGCTCACCGGTGAGGTGCGCCTCATCCACCAGTCCTGCCCCCCCGGCCACCAGGCTGTCGGCCAGCACCGGCTGACCCGCCTCGGCCAGGAATCGCTCCCCTTTCGCAAGATCAGCTGCACTCACGCGGATGGTCCGCCATTTTTCGGCCCTCCCCTCACCGTCACCATTTCCGCTTCCGTTTCCACCTCCAGCCCCATAGCCATTACCACCCCCATCCACTAATTTCAAAACCTCCGGGGTGCTCCCGGTCTGCCAGAGCCGCGTGTAGGCGGCCATGCCGCGCTTGATGCGCGTATCGATCAGAAGGCTTCCGATGTAAAACGTCAGGATCATGGCCGAGGTCTCGAAGTAGGTGGCACCGGCATCCGGCCCCACCGGTGCAGCAAGCCCCGTAAATCCCGCCGAAACCGTGTTCCAGGCCGAAAGCAGATACGCCGCGCCCGATCCCGCAAAGATCAGCGACGCCAGGCTGAGCCGGCGGTCGGACACCTCTCTCCTGAGGTTTTCGAGAAACGGTCCGGCCAATAGCAGCATCACGCCGGTTGCCAGCAACAAGCTCACCAGGCGCAGGAAAGCGGGGGCCTGTTCCGCTTCGAAATGGAGCGTGAGGCTGATGAAAATCAGGAACATGGATGCGATCAGCGCCAGGGCAAAACGCAGATGAAGGATGTGGATCGGCGAGAGGCGTCCGCCCGGTTCCGACGCATCGGGGCTGTGCTGCTCCATTTCCCAGACCATCCGGCATCCAAAACAGCAGAATACGGGTGGATGGGGCCCCGCCATCTGCTTATTGCCCGGCGCCGGGGCGGCTGCCGGAAGTCCGCAATGGGTGCAGACCGTCCGTTTGGGATCTTCCTGATTCAAGATAATTGGCAGTGGTGATTACAAAAAAAGCGACTGTTATTCAACTCGGATGTTCACACGGGCTGATTGACCGACATGATTGTCCATGCTGGCCAACCGAACTGATCAACCTGCCTGATCGCTCGTCCTGATCGGCAGACCTGATTGTCCGTCCTGGTCCAACCGGTCTGATCGCACGTCCTGATCGGCAGACTTGGTTGTCTGCCCGGGTTGACAGTCCGTGCAGACTCACGCGCTACAGGCCGATGAATTCGTCGAGGCCGGCTTCCGTCCATGGATCGGTGCGCCCGGCTGCGGCTTCGCGCATTTCGGCCACTTCTTCAGGCGTAACCTCCGGGGCTTCGTTGCCAAAGGAGTTGCGGATGTAGGTAACCACCGACGCCACTTCGTCATCCGACAGCAGACGGCCAAAACCGGGCATTACGGCGTTGTAGGTGACCCCGTTGCGCACAATTTCACCCTGGAAGCCCTGAAGCACGATGTAGACCGGACGCTCCGGGGCGCCGATCACCCATTCCGATCCACCCAGCGGGGGAAACGCTCCCGGCACGCCGGCACCATCCTGCTGATGGCACGATTGGCACAGGCGCGTGTACACACGGCTTCCCGTGGCCATCAGATCAAGCTCCTCCGCGACCTCATCGACCGGGGCCGGGGTCGTGAACAGAACGTGCGGCTGGTCTGAAATCTCACCCAGATACCGGCCCATGTAGAAGAATCCGAACGCCAGCGTGGCAACAATGATGGCATACATCCACCAGGGACCGCGCTCATTGCCCTCCTCGGGGAGCTGCTCCTCCCGCTCCATGGCGGCACGGTGAAGCTCCTCCATGCTGCGCTCATCTTCGGGATCGGTAAAGTCGCTGCTCACACCGGGTTTGTCGCGCTTTTCGGGACGTTCCTGGTCAGCGGCACGTTCCTGGTTTACGCGGCGTTCCTGTTCCTCGGGGTTCATTTTGTGCTTATCGGGTCCCGTATCCCGGCCTTCGTATTTTTTTTCTTCAGCCATCAGTCCACTCCTGCAATTTGCTGGTCCAGGGAGATCAGGTAGGTCACAAGGTAGCGCGCCTCATCGGTCGGAAGCACCTTCTTGCCTTCGATGCGGTAGGGCTCGGGCAGGCGCAAGCCATCGCGGCCCGGACGCGCCTCCTCGCCCACAACTTCAAAAAGCCAGGGATAGGGCGGCATGATACTGTGCTCGTTGATGGCCCGGGGCTGATACAGGTTCAGGTAGTGCCAGTCGCGCCCCGGCTGTCGTGCGCCGATATTGGCAAGGTCTGGACCGGTACGCATGGTGCCCAGATTGTGCGGCAGCAGATTGCGGTAATCGGTGGCAACGCTGGCCCGTCCCCATCCACGCTCAAAATCGGCTCCGTATCCCTCCGGACGCACCTGCTTGGAATGGCAATAAATGCATCCTTCCCGCACGAAGATCTTGTGCCCTTCCGTGACCTCGAACGGGGTGAAATAGACCGGCTCTTTGACCGCATCGTCAATGAAGATTTTCGGGAGGATGGTCAGGCCGAACATGGCAATAAGAAACGTGGCAATGATGCCGAAAAGCAGAATGGAATATCGGGTCATGACGCAAACTCCTCTTTGATTTTATTCCAGACAAGGGGCGTGGCAGGCTGCTCGCCCGGGCGCCAGACCATTCGGAACATGAGCCAGGTGAAGATGAGGTGTCCGGCCGCCATGAGGATGCCCGAAACCGAGCGCGCCACCAGATATGGCACTGTCATGGTCACCGTATCCGTGAAAGGCACATCCGGGTCGATCATGGCGAACCCCTGGAACACCCCGATGCCCTGCAGCGCCACGGCATAGATGATCACTCCGATGGCCGTCAGCCAGAAATGCCATTTGATGAGGCTTTTGGAGTGCCATTCGCGCATGGTGACTCTCGGGATGATGTAGTAGCACGCCCCGAAGAGCATCATGGTCACAAACGCGTACATTCCGATGTGGGCGTGGGCCACCACAAAATGGGTAAAGTGGATGACCTCATTTACAGACCGCAACGCCTGCATGCTGCCCTGAAGGCTTACGAAAGTGTAGCTCATGGCGGCAAAGACCACAAAACGCAGGGTTGGCGAGTTGACCACGGCACGGAACGAGCCTACCACGGTCATGTGGTGGTTCACCGCCACCACTACTACCGGGATCACCATCATCACGCTGGCGGAGATGGATATGGTGACGAACCAAGTGGGTACCGGTCCGCCGATAAGGTGGTGGAACCCGTTCCAGTTGTAGAACAGCGCCAGTCCCCAGAAACCGAGCAGGGAAAGTCCGTAACTGTAAATCGGCCGGCCCAGGACCTTGGGAATGAAGTAGTAGGCGGCCGCCAGGCCAATCGGGGTGAACCAGAGCCCCAGGGCATTGTGCGCATACCACCAGTTCATGCCGGCCTGGACGGTGGGCGTGTCAAAAATGGGAAGGGAGGATACGAGCCCGAGCAGCGGGAACCAGAGGAACGCCGCAATCAGGTACCAGACCGACACATAGAGCTGTTTGACCCGTCGCATGGCAAGCATCATCAGGACCGAGGCGGACATGATGATGACGCAGAGCACGATCACCACCATGGTCGATACCGGAAACTCCAGCCATTCGATGCCTCGCGAGCCGCCTGCAAGGATCTGGATGCTGCCGACCACCAGCGCGATGTTCCAAAGCACACCGGCCAGGATGATGTATCCGCGCAGCATCACAGGCACTTTCAGCAGCCGGCTGAGCAGCCACAAAGCCACCCCGGCTCCGGTGAGCGACGCCCAGCCGTAGACCATGGTGTTCAGATGGAGCGGACGCACGCGCCCGAATGTGAGCCATCCCGAGGCGGCCAGCCAGTCGGGCATGTGCATTTTCAGTGAGGCAACCAGCGCCAGCAGCGTTCCGAACAGCAGCCAGAATACGCCGGACATGATCAGGAACAGCACCACAAAGCGCGCCTTGCGATCCAGTTCGCTGACAGAATATTCAGGGGATTGTTTACTTCCGGGATCCACAGGTTTTCTCTTCTCCTTTATATGGTTCTTTTTCACTCAGGGTGTCATCGTCCCCGAAAATCTGGTCGGTGCGCTTGCCGGCCGGCTCCTCTTCGTTGAAAGGAAGCATGCTGCCCTTCTGGATCTGATCGAACTGACCGTTGAAAAAAGCCCAGAGGAACAGCGCCAGGCCGCCACCTATGATCAGCAGTGACGACAGGACCAAAATCAATGCTCCTGTACTCATGTAAATAATTGTTAGGTATTTATCGCCAAGCTATAACGGAAAAACACTTTAGAACCTGGACGATGGTATGAAGCCGGCAATGGTCTTTCCGGAGTTCCAGTGTAGCGACGGACGGGACAGGAAGAAAAAATATCAACAATGTTATCCTGTTTCCGGGACGGTCTACAGAAGCCGGATAATAATACGAATCGGACCGAGAGCCAGTAAAAAGGTAGGCAAACAGGTCCGGATTTCAAAATACCGAACCTGTTTTTTCAAGAATGCCCGCACTGCCGGAGTATTATTGATTGCAGACGAAATTACCCTGACCACCCTGTTGCGGCATCACAAAAACGGCTGCCGTGAGGGCCGGGATGCGGAACCTGTTGCCGTCACGCTCAGACTCTCCAACAACCGGATCGGCGCCATGCTGCTGTACCGGGTGGAGCTGCAACCCATCCCAGGCCATGCCCTCCAACTCCAGCGAAATATCACGCGCCTTGTTGTCGGCGTTGAAGATCACCAGGATGCCGTCATGGTTCGGGTCGATCGGGTCGCCGGCACATCGGCCGTCGGATACGGTCATGGCAATGAGCCCCGGCTCCTGATCGGGGCCCGTATTGTGGAAAGCCAGGCGCTTGTGGATGTCATCAGCGGTTCGCAGCCGGAACAGCGGTGAGGAGTAGCGGATGCGAAGCTGCTCCTGGAAGAGCTTGTGTGCCAGCTCCATGTGCTCGCGCCGCACGTCCACGTTGGCATCACGGAACAGCGCGCGAATATCATCCCAGCGCGACTCATTGTCCCAAGCCGGCGGCAGGCCCTGCGCCCACAGATGCGATTCCAGCGTAAAGTCTATGGCATTGAACCAGTCGCCGGAATCAAAACTGTTGCGGTCAAGTGATTTGGAGCGGAGGATGTCGGATCCCATCTGATAGAAGGGCACACCCTGTCCGAAGTTGATGAAGGCGTTCCCGAGCATGTGCACGCGCACGCGATCATCCATACTCATATCCAGCGGCAGCTTGGCCTGGGTGTTGTCCCAGAACGTCTCGTTGTCGTGCTTGTCGATATAGTTGACCGACTCCTGCGGCTGATGGGCAAAACCGATCATTTCGTCACCGCCGGTTGCGCGTCTGCCCTCACGGTTGATGTAAGGGTAGGTCGCCAGGTTGCCGGACATACCCACGCGGATCCGGTCGGCCGCATCCAGCAGCCAGGCCAGATCCTCCTCCTGCCCGGGATCGGCCTCCTCGTTCGGGAACAGAAAGCGTCCGCTGACGAATCCCTGAGCGCGGCCGTTGTTGGTGAAGTTGCCACCCCGGATGGCATCGCGGCTGCGGTCGTTGAAATTGCCAATGCCGCTGCCGCCCATGTTGAACTGGGTGGCCTGGACAAAGATACGGTCATCTGCCACCTCGCCGAAGTTCCAGCCTTCGCCATAGATGTAGATGTTGGCGCCGTCGACCTGATCTTCTTCAAGTGTCAGTGTGGCAAGCTCTTCGCGGAGCCGCTCCATGACCGAACGCGGATGGTGGCCCATCAGATCGAAGCGGAATGAGTCGATTTTGTACTGTTTCGCCCACAGCAGCACGGAATCTATGATCAGCTTCTCCATCATGGCGTGTTCGGCGGCGGTATTGTCACAACAGGTAGAAGTTTCCATGGCACCGGTATCGGGATTGTAGCGGTGATAGTACCCGGGCACCACCTTGTCAAGCACGGAGAACCGCGATGTCGGACCGGAGGCGAAGGTGTGGTTGTAGACCACATCCACCACTACATTCAGCCCGATCTGAGCCAGCGACTGCACCATCTTGCGCAGTTCGAGGATGCGAGCGACCCCGTCGGGATCGGTGGCATAGCTGCCCTCGGGCGCATTGAAATGGAAAGGATCGTAGCCCCAGTTGAAACCGTCCATAGCAGCCATGCCGCGCATGCGTCCCGGCAGGCTGTAGGGTTTCTGCACAAGATGCGTTGCCGGATTCTCATCGACCATTTGTTCGAACGCCTCCCGGATGGGTATAAACTGGCGGTGTTCGCACTGTTCGAACAATCCGGGATGCTGGATCACATCGCAGATCCGGCGGTAGGGCATGTGCAGATCCACCCGGCGCTCGGGATTCTCAATGACCGTGGCGATGTCATTGACCGGCAGCAGGTGCAGGTGGGTGAGCCCGGCCTCGGAAAGGCGCTTGAGGTGGGCCATCCCGTCGGAGAGGTTGCGGTCGAGCAGCCCGTTGTGCCGGAACGCCATGAATGTGCCGCGATGCTCCCTGGGCACGGTCAGGTCGTTGATGCTGAAGTCGCGGATATGCGCTTCGTAGAGCGTGATGTCCGCCGGATGGGGAAGCTCCTTACTGAGCCGTCCCCAGCACTGCGGTTTGAGGTCGGCGTCGTTCAGGTCGGCAAACTGGCTGAAGCGGCTGTCCATGGCCAGGCTCACCGAATAGGGGTCGGTCACCTCGTAGGTGTTGATGCGGTTGTTGACGTGGTGGTAGACGGTGATTTCGAAACGGTAGAATTTGCGGTCCCAGGAACCTCGCGTGCCGCTGAAACGCCATACACCATCGGCAGGGGGCACAATGGCCGGTTCGGCATCCCGAACATGGTCCGGCAAGACCGTATCCACCAGGTTTTTCTGCGCGTCGTAGACCTGCAGCTTGACCGATAGCGCGGTGGGGGCCCAAAGGTTGGCGGAAAGCGTATCCTCACGATAGACCGGACCCAGTTCACCGTCGTAGAAAAAGTGCTGGTCGATGACGCCCGGAAACTGCACACGGGTGGCGGCCACGGGCTGGTCGCGCCGGTCGTAAGCGATGGCAATGACCTGGCCTTTCACGGCCTCGAATACCAGATCGCGGCCGGCATCCACCCGGAAAACCGGACGATCGGCAATGTGGCGGAACCGGCCGGCCAGTTCGTGGCCGAGCTGTGCGCTGCGCCCGACCGGGATCACCGTCCCGCCCGAGACACCGTTCGTATCCACCCGGATGCCAGCCTTCTGGCTGAACCGGATCTCGTGGCGATAGGCCAGGGGGCCGCTGTCCCAGATAAGCCGGTCCGCCGAGACCCAGTGGGCCGAAGCGCCGGATACCGACGAAATGATGTCGCCGGGGCCGGCTTCTTTTGCTGTTCTGCAGGATTGGATGAGCGTTGCGGCTATCATCAGGATGGCAATCGATAGAATGAATCGGGTCATGACAAAGTGCAAAATATGTTGGTTGTGAATCAATGATTTTTAATGTGAAAAATATGTGGCCGAAAGCCGTTTGGACAATTGCCGCCACCAAGGTCACTGCCCGGTTACATCCGGGACAATTCCTCAAGATCGGCTTCGGTTGCCGGTCGGAAGCGCACGGCCTGCCCTCCGCCGGGCGCCAGCACCAGCGGCATGACCGTTTCACTGTCCACCAGTTTGTGCTCGATCACAATATCGTACTTGTTGGTATCCCAGTGCGCATCCGCCCCGTCGCGATAGATCTCGGCGACATAATCGCGGCGCTCATCCAGGAAATCGAGCCGCGCCTCAAGCGTGCGCCCCTCGCGATCGGTCATGCTGCCGAGGTACCAGTCGTCGCTGTTGCGGTCGCGGCGTACGATGGTGACGTACTCGCCGATAGCGGCATGCAGCACTTTGGTATCGTACCAGTCTGTCGGCACATCCACAATGAACTGGAACGGCTCAGGATTGGCTTCGTAGTTTTCCGGCAGGTCGGCGGCCATCTGCAGCGGACTGTAGATGGTCACGTAGAGCGACAGTTCCTTGGCCAGGGTATGGTGGACGCGATTGTCGGGCCGGTACTGGTCAAAATGCAGGTCGAAAATGCCGGGCGTGTAGTCGAACGGACCGGAAAGCATGCGCGTGAACGGCAAAATGAGCACGTGCTCGGGCGGGTTGCCCTGCCCTTCCCACAGGCCGTCGTTGCCGCCCCAGGCGTTGTATTCCTGCCCCCGGGCCACTTCGCGCGTCATCAGGTTGGGCCAGGTACGCCGCAGGCCGGTGTCCTTGACCCCTTCGTGCACGTTCAGGGAGATCTTGTGGGATGCGGCCAGCTCCACCACACGCTGGTGATGGTCGACCATGAACTGGCCGTGGTGCCACTCGAACTGCTCCTCGCCGTGTTCGTCGTAGCGCATGATCTCACGGCCGTGTCCCACATAGCCGGTCTTCACGGCCCGGACGCCCAAACGCTCGTACAGGGCAAAACCCTCCTCCATCTGCGACTCGTAATGCAGCACGGTGGCCGAATTCTCGTGATGGCCCATCAGGCGCGTGCCGCTGTCCAGGGCATGCTGCGCCACGCCTTCCAGGTCAAACTCGGGAATCGACCGTGTGAAATCGAACACCACGCCGCTCTCGTACCAGTTGCCGTCCCAGCCGGGGTTCCATCCTTCCACCAGAACATGGTCGAAACCGTGTTCGGCGGCAAAGTCGATGTAGCGTTTGGCCCGCTCGGTGGTGGCGCCGAGCTTGGGCCCGGGCCCCCAGGTGTACTTGTCCAGGTGCATCCCCCACCAGATGCCGACGTATTTGCCGGGCACGATCCACGAGGTGTCTTCGATCTTGTTGGGCTCGTTGAGATTGAGGATAAGGTAGGAGGTGATGAGTCCGCCGGGGTCGCCGGCCAGCTGCAGGGTTCGCCACGGGGTGACCATGGGTGCCGAACCGCGCACGCGCACTCCGTCGGACCACGGCATGATGTTTGCCTGAAGCGTGTATCCATCCACCCGTTCCAGCGTCATGGTGGAATAGTCAACCAGCGCGGCTTCGTGGAAGCTAAGGTAGAGCCCGTCGGCGGTCTGCATGGTGAGCGGGGTGTGGACCGTGTCGGCTTCCGAGAGCGGGGTCTCCTTGGTCAGATATTCAAACCGGTTCCACTGGTAGGCGTCGATGTACCACGAGCGGTGATCGCCGGTGAGCGCGAATTCGGTGAGCTCGTCCAAGATAACAAGCGTATCGAGGTGCGGCTGCCCGGGGAATTCGTACCGGAAGGCGATGCCGTCATCGTAGGCGCGGAAGACGATCGTGAGGTTGCGCCCTTCGTCACGGTCCTCGGCCAGATCCACCCGCAACTCATTGTAGTGATTGCGGATGAATTGCTTTTCGCCCCAGACCTGCTCCCAGGTTTCGTCCACTTCGGTGACGTTGGCGCCGGTGACGATGAAGCCGTCGCGCAGATCGGCCGCACCGTCCAGCTCAAAACCCAGGCGCGACGGTGCGATGACGGTCTTTCCACGGCGCTGGACGGAATAGAACGGCGCACCGTCTTCATCCAGCTGAAAGGTGATGGAGTTGATGAAGCCCGGCGATGTGACCCCGTGCGTCCCGGTGTCAAAAGCCCGCGATATCAGAAAAAAAATCAGAGCCGCCAGCGCAGCAATAGCGACCAGCATGGCAACAAATCGTGAACCCATGGTTATCCCTGTGAAATTTTGGAGGTTTGGAATCGGCCGGAACGGCAATTTGTCTTGCCATTCCGCAAAAGTGTCAATAATGAAAAGGTACGGCATTCACGTTAAAAGCGCTAAAAAACCGCCTGTGCATCCGCATCAATCTTCCGGCGCCCTTTCTCATGTTTGTTTTTTTTGGATATTCGTGACCTTTTTGCATATTTCCGACCGTTGCCCGGCGGTTGGAACACAGTTCGGGGAATGAATTTGTGCCGGGGCACGCCTACACCGGAACTTCTCCGTCAAAATCCAGCCGGAGACCAACATCAAACTACCAATCTGTGCTATTGTTATCATGATGCCAAACCGAATTCCGACTTTTCTGTCTGTTCTTGTCACGACTTTTTCTTTAGTCCTGCTTTCCTGGACAGCCCCCTTCTTCAGTCCGGCTGCCACAGCAAGCGCGCAGGACAGCCCCGTTGCGGTGACCGGCGCTCAGATCATCACCGTCACCGGCCAGACTTATGAGAACGGCACCCTGGTAGTACACGAGGGCCGCATCATCGCCGTGGGTGACGCCGCAGACGTGGCCATACCGGCCGATGCCGAGATGGTTGACGCCAGCGGCAAGGTGGTAATGCCGGGACTGGTGGATTCCCACTCGCACATCGGCGAGGGTGACGGCGGCGACCGCTCCGCCGCGCTCCACCCGGATGTGCGCATCCTGGATACGATCAACCCGCGAAGCGACTCCTTCCGGCGGGCGCTGGCCGGCGGGTTGACCTCCGTTAATGTGATGCCCGGCTCCGGACATCTGATCAGCGGCCAGACGGTCTACCTCAAACTGCGTCCCGCCAACAGGATCGAGGACATGCTGATCATTGTGGATGAGGAAACAGGCATCTACGGCGGACTCAAACTGGCCAACGGCACCAATCCGCTGCGCCAGCCACCCTTCCCCGGCACCCGCGCCAAATCGGCCGCCATGGTCCGCGCCGAGTTCATCAAGGCCCAGGAGTACCAGGCCCGCATCCAGGCTGCCGGGGACGATCCCGGGCGCATGCCCGCTCGCGACCTGGCGCTTGAGACCCTGGTGGAGGTTCTTCAGGGCAAACGCATCGTCCACAACCACACCCACCGGCACGACGATGTGCTCACGGCCATCCGGCTGGCCGACGAATTCGGCTACCGCATGGTGCTGCACCATGTGACCGATGCCTGGAAGGTGGCAGACGAGATCGCCGCGTCGGGCTATCCCGCATCCATAATCTACATCGACTCACCGGGCGGCAAGCTGGAGGCGATCAACCTGCTGCCCAAATCGGCGCCCATCCTGGAGAAGGCCGGGGTGGATTTCGGGTTCCATACCGACGATCCCATCACCGATTCGCGGCTTTTCCTCCGCTCCCCGGCATTTGGAATGCGAGAGGGACTGGGCAGGCAAAAAGCGCTGGAATCCGTAACCATAGCCAATGCGCGCCAGATGGATATCGACGACCGCGTGGGCTCGCTCGAGCCCGGCAAAGACGCCGATTTCATCATCCTCTCGGGTGATCCGTTCAGCGTCTACACCCGTGTGGAGCAGACCTGGATCGAAGGTGTCAAAGTGTGGGATTTTTCCGATCCTGAAGACCGGAGGTTTGCCACTGGCGGACACAAGGCAAACGGAGGCGGCGCACATGGCCACCGCCACGGCTACCATCACGGCCATCATCATCACTGAATCCCATATTGCCACCGCATCCACTAAACCCGAACCTTACAACCAAACAATTTCCTTCTATGCGCTTTTTCCTGATGAACCCGTTTTCACCTGCCGGGGCTTTCGCCGAGTCTTTCGCCGGTACAGGCATGCCGGTCTCCATCCGGTCTGCGGCCGTTAAGACTGTTACCATGCTTGCGATCCTGGCCATCCTGCTGGTCATGGCGCCGACCGCATCCACCCAGATTGCCGTTACTGCCGACACGGTGTACACCATGGAGGGTGAACCTCTGGTCAACGGTGTTGTGCTGATCCGCGACGGGAAGATCGAGCGCGTGGGCAGGGCTTCGGAAATTGCCATTCCGGACGGTTACGAACAGTTTGCAGGGGCTGTGGTCACACCGGGGCTGATCGACTCCCGCTCGGTGGTCGGCCTGGCAGGATATTACAATCAGGAGCACGACCAGGACCAGCTGGAGCGTTCAAACGCTTTGCAGCCAGACCTGCGGGCTATTGATGCCTACAATGCCCGTGAGGAGCTGGTCGGCTTCCTCAGGCAGAATGGGATAACGACCGTGCATACCGGGCATGCCCCGGGGGCCATCGTCAGCGGTCAGACCATGGTGGCCAAAACGTCAGGACGGACGGTGGACGAGGCGCTGCTGGATTCCACGACGGCCCTGGCCATCACGCTGGGCCCTGGTGTGCGCAATCAGTTTGACACGCCAGGGACGCGATCAAAGGGCATTGCCATGCTGCGGCAGGAGCTTATCCGGGCCGCAGAGTACGCAGAAAAACGGCGGCATCAGGACCCCGATCAACGTCCGGGCCGCGACTTGCGGCTCGATGCCCTGGCCGATATGCTGGAGGGCCGCATCTTCGCACTGGTAACAGCGCACCAGGCCCACGATATCATGTCTGCGCTGCGCCTGCAGCGCGAGTTTGGCTTTCCCATGCTGCTGGAAGGGGCTTCCGAGGCATGGATGCTGTTGGATGAGATCCGGGAAGCGGATGTGACCGTGATCCTGCATCCCTCCATGGTCCGGCTCCGCGGTGAGACGGAGAACGCATCCTTAACCACTGCGGCGAAACTGATCGAGGCAGGCATCCCCTTTGTTTTCCAGAGCGGATACGAAAGCTACGTACCGAAAACCCGTGTCGTTCTATTTGAGGCTGCCATTGCTGTGGGATTCGGGCTTGACCGAATGGATGCGCTGCGTGCCCTGACGGCAACACCGGCGCAGCTGTTCGGGCTGGACCACCGGCTGGGATCGCTGGCCGAAGGCAAAGACGCGGATCTTGTGATCTTTAACGGTGACCCCTTCGAGTACACCACCCGTCCGACGCATGTTTTTGTGAACGGAGTGCTCAGTTACGAGTATGACTGAACTTCCGGGTTTTCTTCCCGGGGCTGTGCTTCCAACCCGTTCTCATCTTTGGCATCTTCTATTGGAATACCCAGATCAGGTGTGACGGGGAATTCGCATATGAACCGGCTTCCCCTTCCTATCTCACTCTCCAGTCGAATCTCGCCTTTAAGGCGGCTCACAAGCAGTTTTACGGTGTAGAGTCCCAACCCGGTGGACTCCTCTCCACCGGTTGGCTTGGCTGACAGCCTTCCGAACATCTGATACAGGTTGGCCCGGTCTTCCTCAGAGATACCCGGGCCCTCGTCCTTGACCGACAGTTCCCACGTTTCGCCTTTTGGCGTGACATCGACCACCACCCGCGAGTGCCTGGGCGAATACTTGATAGCATTAGAAATAAGGTTGTCTGCGATACGGCTCAGGTATGCCAGATCCGTTTGGGCATCGACCATGGATATGTTTTCATGTATCTGGATATCCTTCTTCCTTGCAATCTCCTGAAAGTTGGCAACCGCATTGCCCACGACCTCATCCACGGATACCTTTTCCAACCTGATGTGCTTTGTTTCTTTCTCGAGCGTATGCACATCCAGGAGGCTGTTTATGAGCTGGTTCAAACGCGTTGCCGAGTTCATAGCCATTTTGAGATGCTCTTTTTCTGACGGATCGGTAAGGGATTCGTCGATCAGCTCAAGAAAACCGATAACGGCAAAAAGCGGATTGCGGAGATCGTGGATGATCATCCCCACCAGGCGGCCTTTTTCATCGTTCATATGCTTAAGCTCCGAATTCAGATCCCTGAGCTGCTGGTTCTTCGCCGTGATGACCTTGTTTTTCTGTTTCAGGGACTGGTTTACCCCCTCAAGCTTGCTTTTGTTCCAGAACAGAATGATCAGAAGGAATGCGGTGACAAGCACGCCCGCGACAAGCACCACCAACACCAGCTGCTGGTTCCTCCCCAGCCTTTCTCGATAGCTGAGCTGCTGCCTGAGCAGTTCATTTTCGGCCGATTTCAGTTCCAGCTCCAGCCGGGCACGCACCTCTTCAAACTCGCTCTCCCTGCGGATACTGTCGATCCGGTCCGCATATCTGCGGTTCTCCCGTACGGCTGCAAGCGCCTCCCGGTATTTGCCCTGCTGTTCGTTCAGCCTGGACGCCGTATCCCAGACCCTGGCCATCACTTCAAGATTGTTCAGCTGTTCTGCGATTTTCCTGGATTCTTCGAGATAGGCCTCTACTTCATCAAACCGCTCCTTTTTAAAAAGCGCATCAGCAAGGCCGGCGGCATGGTACATGATCCCTGGGAGGAAACTGATGGAATGGCTCTCCTCATAGGCCTGGGAAAAGAAGGAATATGCCAGATCCAACTGATCCGTTTCCAAATAGATCTGCGCCAGGTTGTAGTAGTTCTGGATGAGACCCGGACTAATACCCATTCTCTGGTTGATTATGACCGCCTTGAAAAGCGTATCGGCCGCCGCCTCCTTCTTTCCAATACTGCTCAGGGCATTGGCAATATTGTTGTAATTGGCCGCAACCTGGAGCTGGTTGCCGGTTTGCCGGTTTATACTGAGCGCCTTGCGGTACTCCTCAAGTGCCGTGTCAAAATCTTTCTGGTTGTGGGAGATGAGCCCGATATTGTTGTGGACCACTGCCTTGTTGTTCCGTTCCCCGGCCTGCTCAAATTTCTCGAGTGCCCGGTAGTACAGTCGGAGTGCCTCTACAGGATTCTCGTCCGTAAGCGCCCTGGCCTGAGAGGCAAACAGCGACCCCAGGCTCCTTGGATCATCCACCCTGTTCTTGAGCTCCATTGCGGTGTCAAGCAGCCTGCGCCCCTCTTCGGTGTCATTGTTCACGAACCGGAAGTTGGACGACAAGATCAATGCACGAATTTCCTGACTGGGTGTGCCATATTCACTGATGAAGTCTTCGGTCTCCTCCAGAAATGCTTCTCCCTCACTAATGCGCCTCCTGTCCAGATAAGAGGCAGCCACATGCAGGCGCGCATCGATAAGCGCTGTGTAATGATTTTTTTCCTGAGCACGATGAATCACGACAGCGGCAAGGGAATCGGCCAGATCATATGCATTCCTTGTCAGTGCGTCACGTATCTGGTCATTAATCTCCTCAAGCTCACCGACAGCGTCTCTGGAAGGCCCGGTACCATACTCAGAGCCGCAGGACGCTACGACAATAAAAGACAAACCCCAAAAAAGGAACAGGATAGTTCGGATCATAACCGTAATAGAGTGCCATTGATAATTCTTAATAATAATCAAATAAGATAAATTTTTAAAACCGGTTGGAATATTGGCCGTCATCACCATGCGGTTCTTGCCACATCTTTGCAAAATACTATAATAAAAACATTTAGCCCACTTCTTACGAATCTGGTATCGCGTGGCTGTACGAGAAATTTACTAATAAACTTGTCATGCCAATAGTATCTTTTTTTCGTACGTTATAAAGATTAAACCCCGACATGATGAATCATTACCGTTACGTTCGATGGATGTTCCTGGCACTTGGCCTTACGGCCGTCATTGGCCTGACAGTCATGAATGTGTATTCGCTTTACGCACTGCACGATAACAAGGTGCAAAGCTCCGTCGAAAAACAGAAAAGACAGCTTCTGGAATACACGAACCAGGTGCGCAGCCGTTTCCGCTATCCGGTCAGGAGTCTCTGGCAGCTTGACATGCAGGAGCTGCAAGCGGCATTGACCTCTCCATCCACTATGAGCCATGACCTGCTGCTGATCATTGACGATGCCAGTCGGGACAGCCTTTTTTCCGACATTTACATGTCCACACCCGACTGTACCCCTTGCGAGCGCTTTGGAGATCCGGTCTGGCAGTACCGAAAGGATATCGGGAGTTTCGAACAAACAACAAATTACAGCCGGATAGTCAGTGACGGCCTCGCCATCACCCGAACCCGCATGAATGCCCTGGTTCAGGATTACCGTTGGAACACCCGCGTTATCTTTGATGCGCACAACAGCATGACGGTGACTCTGATCAACTCCGATAGCAGGGAAGTTGTCGCTTACCTTCTTTTCGTAATAGATCAGGACTATCTGGTCAACTCCTACATGGCCACAAAACTGGCCGATACCTTCGGCATGGGTGACGAAACCGGCATCATCGTCTGGCTGCACGACTGGACCAAGAACGAGGTGCTGGCAACCACCGCGCCTGACGTTCCTTACAGCTACCAAAATGTTGATTTCATCCAGAATTTTCCGGATCTGCTCAACAACTGGAACCTGAAAGCCACCTTTACGGCCAATCCTGACACAGCCGCCTCAAAGGCTTCATTGAACCGGAACCTGTTTGTCCTCGGTGTGGCCATGCTGCTACTGCTTGGCGCGTTCATCTTCATGTTCTTCACGGCGCAACGTGAACGATCGCTCGCACAGCGGCAGGCTCTGTTCCTCGCCAACGTTACCCACGAGCTTAAAACCCCGCTTGCCGTTATCTCAGCCGCTGGCGAAAACCTTTCCGATGGCAGGGTGACCGACCCGGGACGCCTGAAATCCTATGGCTCCCATATTTTCAATGAATCTCAGCGCCTGCGTGCCATGATCGACCGGCTTCTGGATGTTGCCAGGTTCAGTTCAAACGGCATACCTATCCGTAAGGTGCGAACCAGCCTGGTCCCGTTCGTGAATGATTACCTTAATCGAAAGAGCAGCTATCTCAAATCATACGACGTCAACTTGCGGGTGGATGCGGATGAACCGGTACCAGAAATCGACGTGGACCCGTCTGACCTGCAGTCTGTACTGGACAATCTGATCGACAATGCTGTCAAGTACAGCCCGGATGAAAAATTTGTGGGGATCAGTATCCGCTCCAATGGAAATTTTGTGGATTTAAGCATCAAAGACCGCGGTGCAGGCATCCCCAAAGAGTACCAACCATACATATTTGAAAAGTTCTTCCGGGTTGAAGACGCCCTTACGGCGCAAACCCGGGGGCATGGCCTCGGCCTGTCCATAGTCCAGGATCTTGTAAAGCGAAATGACGGAACCATAAGCGTGACAAGCACCGCCGGCAAGGGATCAGTGTTTACAATTAGATTCCGCCAAAGTGATAAAGTCACAGAAGAACAAACAACTTATACTGCAGACACAAAGTACAGCAAAGAACAGGAACCAGAGCATGTCTCATAACAAGCAAACCATACTTATCGTCGAAGACGAACCCAGCCTGATATTCACTCTGAAAGACACTCTGGAAAACGAGGGTTACCAGACCCTGGTGGCCGAAAACGGGGTGGATGCGTTGAAAATCGTCGACGAGACACGTCCTGATCTGATGATACTGGATGTGATGCTGCCGGGAATGAGCGGCTTCGATGTGTGCCGGAAGATCCGGGAAAAAAAACTGCACTTCCCAATTGTCATACTGACCGCAAGGGATCAGGAAATTGACAAGGTCACCGGACTGAACATAGGTGCCGATGACTACATCACCAAGCCGTTCGGGGTCAAGGAGCTGCTCGCTCGTATCCAGGCCCGGTTGCGACGAAGCGACAACTACAGCGGCAAAAAGAATGACCTGATCACCCTTGGCGAAGTACAAATTGATCTTAAGGATGGTATTGTGCGACGGCCGGACGGTGACCAGGAGTTAACTACCAGGGAAGTGGAAGTACTCAGATTTCTCGCCGGATTCCCGAATGAACCGGTCACCCGTAAGGCACTTCTGGAAAATGTCTGGCGTTACGAGTTCAGCTCCAATACCAGCACTCGTACCGTTGATGTTCACATTTCGAAATTGAGAACAAAAATAGAGATGCGGCCCGACGATCCGCGACATCTGGTCACGATGCATGGTGTCGGGTACATGCTCAAATCTTCCTGATCTCGGGTGAAAAGAGACCGCCGAAAGTATCAGGAGTGAAATAGATCACTTATTATTTTCGAGATGAAAACGCTGATTGCCCCGAAGCCACAGAAGTCTTTGAGCATCATGCCGGTTGCTTATCCTCGATTCGATTGACAAACTGTGCAAATCCTTTTACCTGACTGTGAAGCAGCTCTGAAAGGGTTTCATCTGTGATGCCCTCCTCTTCGCTGAATACTGATTTGACACGCTGAAGGAAGACCCGCTCTGGATAGAGATGCGCGTTCCTGTAGGCGCATATCATTTGCATTTGCTCAACTGCTCTCAATCCGCCAAAAGCACCGGCTGCCTCACCAATGAACGCAATGGGTTTCTTTTGGAAAGCGTCAGGGAACGGCAAGTAATCAATAAAAAGCTTTAGGATGCCAGGGAATGATCCATTGTACTCCGGAATGACCATCACGATTCCGTCAGCGTCAATAACTTTCTCGCGGAAGGCCTCTATCAGCGGCAGTTTCTTCCCATACTTCCCGCCGATAGCCTCTTCCAGGGGAAAATCTTCCATGCTCACCACGCTGGCAGAGACTCCCTGCGCCTCGTACAAAGGTGCTAAATAGTTGGCAATTTTAAGTGCCATGGATCCGGGGCGGTCCGTACCGCTTATGATGCAAATGCTTTTCATCTGTTTAAAATGTTGGATTTATATGGTCAGATAGAATGTCCATGACGTTTTTAATCATACTCCTGTGTGACCGGTAGATGTCCGGTCATGGACATTTCATGTGTTTAAATTATTTGATTCACAAGGTCACATAGAATATTCATGACAAATTTAATCATACGACTGTGTGTCCGGGAGATAACCGGTCATGGTCATAGAGCTTCGCGACCATCGGTTCACCTGTTCAAAATTTCTGATTCAATCTGATTTAATTGGGGTAAGATTTCTCAAGAAAGAGCTCGAATGTCAGAGTCCGTATATGACTGTGTGACAAACGTAAGCTGCCATGCCAATGTCGTTTCCTGATTAATCCTGTTCGTTTGCAATCATCCAACCAAACGCCGGCAGCCCCTGCATCATTCACTGTCACACAAAAAAAGTTAACCTTAATAAAAGCGCTTTTTTAAATCATTAATTATAATTTTATTAGTCTAAATATATATTTTAATTAAAAATATTTGGCATTTGATAATTTTCAACTTATTATTCGTTGCGATTCAGCACCTAAACTGTCACAATTACCAAACAGTAACGAACAACAAATCTCATGAAGCAACTCAAATCCCTGAAAACAGCATCATTAACCGGGCTTACACTTGCGATGCTGGTTTTTCTTCCTGCGTTGACTCTTGCCTCAGAAACAGTCTATGACAGCATGGAAGCCTTTCAGGCATCACCAGCATATGCCGCCTTTGTGATTGACAATCTCTGGATCCTGCTGGCGGCTGCCATGGTATTTATCATGCACCTTGGATTCGCAACAGTAGAAAGCGGGTTCACCCAGGGCAAAAACTCCATCAATGTCATATACAAAAATGTCTTTATCCTCTGTACCGGTATCCTCACCTATGGAGTCATCGGCTTTCAGCTGATGTATCCTGGGGATTTCAACGGTATTCTTGGTCTGGGTGGATTAGGCATCGGGTTTGACGCCTCGGATCCCGTTGGCATGTTGACCCCCGCCTATGGCGAGCAGATGACCATTTACAGTGACTTCATTTTCCAGGCCATGTTCGCGGCCACAGCTGCCACCATCGTATCCGGATGCGTAACCGGACGGGTAAAACTCTCGGCCTTCATGATTTTTGGCGCCCTTCTGCTCGCATTCTGCTATCCCATTACAGGAAGCTGGGTCTGGGGCGGCGGCTGGCTCGATCAGCTTGGATTCTATGATTTTGCCGGCTCCACACTCGTACATGGGGTCGGTGGAGCTGCAGGCCTTGCATGCGTGATCATCCTCGGCCCTCGGCTTGGCAAATATGTCAATGGCAAGGTGAACACCATTCCAGGCCACAGTGTACCACTGGCTACTGTCGGGGTATTCCTTCTCTGGTTCGGTTGGTTCGGATTCAACGGCGGTTCTGTACTTAGCGCCAATCCGGCGGAGGTGTCATACGTATTTGTGACAACGGCTATCGCAGCGGCCGCCGGTGCGCTTGCTGCCATGCTTACCACAAGGATTTTCCTGAAGAAGCTGGACGCATCCATGGCGTTGAACGGAATCCTTGCCGGACTGGTCGGAATCACGGCAGGCGCCGATGTGATCGCGCCGCTGTCAGCAGCAATTGTCGGTGCAATCGCCGGTGTTATCGTGGTTGGAGCAATCCTGATGTTCGATGCCTTTAAAATAGATGATCCGGTGGGAGCGATATCGGTTCATGGCGTCTGCGGTATCTGGGGAACTCTTGCCGTTGCCCTCTTTTCACCGGCAGCAACCATAGGCGTTCAGCTTCTGGGCGTTCTGGCCATCTTCGGAACCACTTTCCTCTTCTCACTTGGGGTCTTTGGAGCCATCAAGGCGATCATGGGTGTTCGTGTATCGGTTGATTACGAAAAACGCGGACTCGACCTCTCGGAGCATGGAGTTGGAGCCTATCCGAATTTTGCCATGATCGAATCAGCAGCTTCAGCGGCAAGCGCTGAAACCAGCTAATCACTATCTGAATCCTCATATCCAGAATAAACGCCATCCTGTGTGAAATCAGGGTGGCGTTTTTTTTTGTTCGCCACCGCGTATTTGCCGGAGACGCTCCCAACGTTTGGCCTCAATTCCCTGATCGCCCGGCTTGTACCAGCGTGTATCCCTCAGCGCATCTGGCAGATACTGCTGATCCACCCAATGCCCGGGATATTCATGGGGATATTTGTAATTGTCCGAGGCGTTTTCCGTATCCAGGTACCGCGCCTGCTTGGCATTGGCAGTCTTGTCGCGAAGATGGTCAGGAACAGGACGGGTCCCTTTCTCACGGTGCTCACGGGCGACCCCGAAAATTGCCCCGGTACTGTTGCTTTTTGGAGCAAGGGCCAGGTGCAGACAGGCGTGGGACAAAAAGTAAAACCCTTCGGGCATGCCGCATTTTTCGAAGGCATCATGGGCACTGTTGACCACGGTAAGCGCATGCGGATCGGCCAGGCCCACATCCTCTGAAGCAAAGATCAGCAGCCGGCGGAATATGAAATGTGGATCTTCGCCGCCTTCCAGCATGGCCGTGAGCCAGTACAGGGAGGCGTCGGGATCAGATCCACGAAGTGACTTGATCATGGCCGAAGCGTAGTGGTAGTGCTCGTCGCCGGTTCGGTCATACCGCAGATATCGCTTTTGGATGGATTCACGGGCAACATCCACATCCACCAGACGGACACCCTCCTCATTTTCCGGGCTGGTCAGCACCGCCATTTCAAGGGCGTTCAGCGCATGGCGGATGTCGCCGCCGGAGTATTCGGTGAAGTATTCGATGGCCTCGTCGGTCACCGTGACTTCGTAGGAACCAAGGCCGCGGTCTTTGTCATCGAGGGCGCGCTTGAGCAGCAGGCGGATGTCTCCGGCGGTGAATGGATGAAGCTCGAAAAGCTGGCAGCGGGAGAGCAGCGGCCCGACCAGCGAATAGAACGGATTGAGCGTGGTAGCACCTATGAGCGTGATGAGCCCGGATTCGATATGCGGCAGAAGCGCGTCTTGCTGCGCCTTGTTCCAGCGATGGATCTCATCCACAAACAGGATCGTCTTCTTTTGGTACAGTTTGCGCTGTTCGCCTGCCCGGCGCACCACTTCGCGGAACTCCTTGACACCATCCAGCACGGCGTTCAGGATCACAAAATCGGCATCGATCTCGCGGGAAATGACATGGGCCAGCGTGGTTTTACCGCTGCTGGGCGGACCGTAAAAGATCATGGACCCGATGCGGCCGCTCTGGATCATGCGCCGCAACAGCTTGCCCTCGCCGATCAGGTGCCCCTGTCCGGCATATTCTTCAACCGAGACCGGTCGCATGCGCGTGGCAAGCGGCTGTGAACGGGACGTGCCGCCGAGACCGTCCGGCTGCGAGGCGTCAAACAGATCCATAACATCGGGTGTTTTGTCTGGTATTCAGCTCAAACCGTACTGCACCGCTCCATGATCTCGATGATCTGCGTGATCTGGCGGTGTTTCAGCTCGTAAAGCATGTTTTTACCGTCACGGTAGGACACCAGCACCCCCTTGTTCTTGAGGATGCCCAGATGGTGCGAGGCAACGGCCTGCTCCAGGTCAAGCTTTTCGTGGATCTCCGAAACCGAGAGCTTTTCATTTTTTTCCAGCAATTCAATGATGGCTATCCGGACAGGGTGCGCTATGGCTTTCAGCACTGAGGCACAGCGCTCCAGCTTGTGCACCCCTGTATTCAAATCAAGCATCGCATGTACCATTGATTAAATATTGAGTTATATACATATACTATATATCAAATATATAGATATTTGAATTGGATTCATAATTCTAATTTTGCAACTCTTTACGCGCCAACGCACGGACCACGGATGCCTGGCCCCTGTGTCCGGTCCCTTCATCCAGCGAGATTTCCACCTCCTCCAGCAACTGGAATGTCATTTCGGGAAAATCTGACCGGATCATCTGGACGGTATACAGTTTTTCAGGATCACGGGGTCCTCCGGATTCCTTTCCTAATTGCGAGACGTGAAATGCCTCCAGGATCAGCAGTCCGCCTGGAAGCAGCGCATTCATGACCTTACGGTGAAGCTCCTGTCTGTCCGGTGGATCAAGATGCGCATAAACCAAAGCAGCAGCGTGATATTCCGCTGCGGGAAGCACAAGAGTGGTCACATCTTGCAGTGCATAGGAAATGGTCACTCCTGCATTGCCGGCAAGCTTGCCTGCCTTGTCTCTGGCTGTTCCGCTGGAGTCGTAAGCATCGACGTGCCATCCTTTTTGTGCGGCGTGAACCGCATTGCGGCCCTCTCCCTCCATTGGAAGAAGTATTTTCTGCCTGTAACTGCCGGGTTCGCAATATGGCAGG
This sequence comes from Balneolales bacterium, assembly GCA_007132975.1. Lineage (GTDB taxonomy): Bacteria > Bacteroidota > Rhodothermia > Balneolales > Natronogracilivirgulaceae > SKNL01. The sequence goes on along the minus strand of SLNO01000085.1, from coordinate 20,193 downwards.
TTTTTGGCAAAAAAACGATTGGGCTCCAACCCGTACAGATAGCTGTCACCTTTATATTTTTCATCCCAGAACGAACTCATAATGTCCCTCCTGTTATGATGCCACTTCCAGAATAGCCGGATTCCTTTGCTTCAGATCTTTCATCGGCAACAACGCTTTCACAGCCCCTGTCAAAAGCCTCCACGGCATCGTGCACTTCCATGTGGGAAAGCCGCTCCGCATCTTCCGTTTTGTAGTATCTGCTCTTTTTCAACAGGTCGCGCACCGGCCCGTGCACCGCGGACATCCGCAACTGGATTCCGTAGCCCTGCAACTCTTTTTCCAATGCTGCCAGCGCGTGGATACCGGTGGTGTCAATGGAATTGATACCGGACGCATCCAGCACAACAAGCTTGAGTCCCGGCAGTTTGCCATGCATGAATGACTCAACGGTCTCCTTGAAATGGTCGGCATTGGCATAGAACAGGGGCGCGTCGTATCGTATGACCAGCACATCCTCCCGCTCGGCGGCCTCTTCAAAGCGGTACAGATTTCGGTAAACACGGGTTCCCGGCAGCTTCCCAAGCCTGGCCACATGCGGTTTGCTGCTGTGGAAAATCACCACGCCCAGCGAAGCCACCACACCGGTCAGTATTCCCTCCTCGATTCCCACAAGCAAAGTGACAAGGAACGTAATGGCCATCATGGCAAAATCTTCTTTCTGCGTTTGCCAGAGGAAACGGATCTCCTTTGTGTCGATTAGCCCGAGCACCGCCGTGATGATGATGGCACCCAGCACGGCATTCGGCAAGTAGTAGAACAGAGGTGTCAGGAACAGCAGCGTAAGACCGATCAAAACGGCACTTATGATGCTGGCCATGCCCGATTTGGCCCCGGCCTGATCGTTGACGGCCGACCGGGAAAACCCGCCTGTAACCGGAAATGCCTGGAAGAGCGACCCGCCCAGATTGGCCGATCCGAGCGCCACCAGCTCCTGGTTGGGATCCAGCTTGTAGTCACGGTGGCGGGCATGGATGGATTTGGCCACGGCTATGGACTCCATGAACCCTATCAGTGATATGGCAAACGCCATGGGCAGCAGACGGTAAACGGCATCCATTTCAAACGCTGGAAACAGCGGAAGCGGAAGCCCGGAAGGCACCTCGCCCATTACCCTGATGCCCTGCTGGTCCCATCCTGTGACCGCCACAAGCACAATGCCAGCAACCACGACCACCAACGCGCCGGGGATACGCCTTCCCCACTTTTTTATGGCATAAATGGCAGCGACCGCTCCAAAACCAAAAAGCGCCGTGCCGGGATGGATCTCCGCACGTTTTTCGAAAAGCTGGAAAAGTACATTGTGGATGTGTTTCGAGCTCTCAACAGAGACCCCCAGCAGATGATGCAGCTGGCTGAAGGCGATGATCAGCGCTGTGGCTGCCGTGAACCCGGTAATCACTGGATGAGAAAGGAAATTGACCAGGAAACCCATGCGGAGCAGCCCCATCAAGAGCTGGATCACGCCAACCATGAAGGCCAGCAGTATGGCAAGCTGCACGTACTCCGTACTCCCCGGCTCGGCAAGGTCCGCCACACCCGCGGCCACCAGCAGTGATATCACGGCAACCGGTCCCACACCCAGCTGTCGCGAGGTTCCAAGCACGCCATAGATCAGCAGCGGGACCAGTGCGGCAAAAAGCCCGTACACTGGCGGCATCCCGGCTATCAGGGCATAAGCCATGGCCTGCGGGATCAGCATCACACCTACGGTGAGCCCGGCAGCCAGGTCGCCGCGGAACATGCCGGAGTTGTAGGCGGGAAGCCAGGTCAGTATGGGAAAAAAACGTTTCACTGTCGTTTGCAATTCAAATTATCTGGTAAAAAAAGGGCTCCGGAGTATGAGTCCGGAGCCCCTGTCATTACCGAAAGCGCCGCAATCAGCCGGCAACTTCTTCTTTATTGTTGAACCAGTTGGCGAACTCACCGTCCACGTAGGCCACCTCATGGCCGAAACGCTGAACCAACGCGGAAGCTACGGCAGAGCGGCCACCGGCGGAACAGTGCACATAGACGGTTTTGCCTTGCGGATCCACTTCTTCGATCCGCTCGAGCAGCCTGGTGTGCGGAATGTTCTGGGCACCTTCAATGTGTCCCTCGGAGAACTCGGAAGCCTTTCTCACATCCAGTACGTGGACTTCGCCGCTAAGCAGCTTGTCACCGGCCTTCTCGAAATCAAGATGCGGTATGGCGACGGCGGCGTTGTTGTCAGCCAGCCATTTTTCGTACTCAGCGACTGGAATATATCCCTCGATCTTGTCCAGACCCACATTGATGAGGTCGCGGACCGCATCCTCCAGATCCCCTTCATCAATGACAAGGTAGATGGGCTGTTCCTCAGTGATGTAGGAACCGGCTGTGGTGTTGAACTGCTTGTCCAGCGGTGAGAAGATGGCTCCCTTGAGGTGTCCGTTCATGAACGCCTCACGTCCGCGGGTATCGATCAGCGCCACCTCGCGGTTGCCCTCGAACTCACCAAGTTTAGCCGTTTCGGTCTTGCCTGGGATGGGGAGCCCGCCAAGGACTTTCGGACCGATTTTATTGTCGCGCTTCATCTGGGCGAAGTAGAGCGGCGGCTCAGGCTGTCCTTCCAGAATGAAATTGACGAAATCATCCTCGGATGTGGCATGCTTAAGTGAAGCGTTGAACTGGAGTTCATAGCCCACTGTACTCTTGGGTACGGCGCCAAGGGCTTTGCCACAGGCACTACCCGCACCATGTCCCGGCCATATCTGCATGTAACCGGGCATCGACTTGAACTTCTCGATGGACTTGTACAGCGTCTGGGCCGATGGCTTCATGACATCCTTCATGCCGGCAGCCGATTCCAGGAGGTCCGGACGTCCCACATCGCCAACAAAAACGAAATCGCCTGTGGCAATGCCCATGGGCTTGTCGGCACCACCGCCCTTGTCCGTCACGGAAAAGATCAGGTGCTCGGGCGTGTGCCCCGGTGTATGGATGGCCTTGATCTCAATGTTGCCGACCATGAAGGTGAATCCGTCCTTCATCAGCTCGTAGCTGTAATTGCTGCCGATAAGCCACTCGTACTTCCAGTCGGCGTCGCCTTCATCGGAAGCATAGACTTTAACACCGCGCTCGGCGAGTTCGCGCAGGCCGGAAATGTAATCGGCGTGGATGTGCGTGTCGGCGGCGGCCGTTATGTTCAGCTTTTCCTTTTCGGCGATATCGTAGTACTGCTGGACATCGCGCATGGGATCGATCACTACGGCTTCACCGGTTTTCTGGCATCCGATGATGTATGCGTATTGGGCAAGTTTTGGTTCGAAGATTTGACGAAAAAACATAGGAGTTCTCCTCTTTTTTCTTTGCGGTTTTATGTGATATTCTGTTTTGCTGCAGTGCTTTATTTTTTGAGGACCAGTGGCAGCAGTTCATTGCGGCCGGTCAGTGAGGCAGGCTTTCGCGTACCGCGCCATAGACCCAGGTCCCTGCAAGGGCCGCCAGTATCGGCACGATAAAGACGGTAATTCCTGTGCCGAAAAGGGCGAAAAGCGGAGCGGGACACGCACCGGTGAACGCCCAGCCCAGGCCGAACAGCGTGCCGCCGATGATGTAGCGTTTTTTCTGCGACGCGTCTTTTGGCGGGATGGATATGGGGTTGCCGTCAACATCTTTCATGTTGAACCGCTTGATGATCTGGATGGAGATCAGTCCCACAACAATGGCGGTTCCGATCACACCGTACATGTGGAAATCCTGGAACCGGAACATTTCCTGGATGCGGAACCACGAAATCACTTCAGATTTTGTAAGGATAAACCCGAAAAGGACGCCGATGAGCAGGTATTTGATGTAATTCATGTCAGTATTCTTCTAAAATTCAGTGTTATGGTATCTGTGGAGAAATCGCGTTCGTCAGAAGATCAGGGGAAGCACAAGGTGTGTGACCACCAGTCCGCCGATGAAGAAACCGATGACCGCTATGAGCGATGCCAGCTGCAGGTTAGAGATGCCGCTGATGGCATGACCGGAGGTACAACCGCCGGCATAGCGGGCACCGAATCCGACGAGGAAGCCCCCAAGTATCATCATTATGATGCCTTGCGTGGATCCAAGTCCACTCCACGAGAATATCTCGGCCGGCACGAATCCCGAAAAGTCCGTCAGGCCCAACTTCTGAAGATCAGCTATCGTGGATGCCGACAGGGCAATAGGTTCCGGGTTCTTGAAAACATAGCCACCCAGAAAACCACCGATGAAGACTCCGAGTACCAGTACGAGATTCCACAGTCCCTCCTTTTTCCAATCATATTGAAAGAAGGAAATGTTGCCGGGAAAACAGGCCGCGCAGGTGTGGCGAAGACTGGATGAAATTCCGAACTGCTTGTTTCCAAGGAAAAGCAGAAGTGGTACGATAAGCCCGATGATGGGTCCGGCCACATACCAGGGCCAGGGTTGTGTTAACCATTCAAACATAGTTCGTCCTTTTGAGTTGGTTTATAGACATTGTTTATTTCTTGTTTCTCATTTCATTGATAATATACATATATAAATAACTATATGTCAAGCAGAAAAGTTTCACCCGGATTTTAGCTCCATTCTTCTTGTTTTTATTACCCTTTTGAAAGTGACACGTTTTTCCTTCAGCAGAAAAATACGCATTTCAAGACTGGAAAAAAGGCGTCGGGTGGAGTGGCAGGAGCTGGAGAAAGGCAGGGAATCGTCTCAGAATCCGTATTTAATGAGCTCCTTAAGCGGGCGCTTGCTGATATGCTCCCTTGGTTTGACAGGGTGTATCTTAAGCACAAACTGGGGATAACCGTCTAAATCCAGCTTATCCCTGAGCCATGAGCGGCAGCGGTCAGCGCTTATGATAGGCAGGGATATAAGACCGATATTATTCCAGGCACGCAGCTTCAAGATGATCTCTCCTAGCACCTGGCCTGCCCGTGTCCATTCATAACGATTGTCGGTTCCCGTCGTGATGATCATGAACAAATTGTCAGTTGATCTATTACTGCTGCCGGTCTCGCTGCGCGAGGAATCGAAAAAACGATCTGACAGCAGCACCTCATCCTCAAACGATATTTTGCTTTCGGGATCATCGGTCCTGAGGAAGAGATTGACACTCTTTCTGAAATATTCACTCTTGAGTTTCTGCCCACACTGGTTTTTGAGGTAGGTGTGGATGCTTTCGTCCTTGCTGTCGTCATGCACCACCAACCCGATTTGTTTTCCTGCAGTCTGGACTGCTATTTCATCGCGGAGAAATGCGATCAGATCGGGATTTTCCGGCTCTTCAACAGTCCGGTTGCCAAGAGCTTCTTCGCGGGTCGCGGCCGGACCGCCTTTCCGCCGGCTGTTTTTCATCAGCCCTGCTATTTCTACAAAAGCAACCAGGTCCGGCTCCTCAAAACGGGGAAAAAAGGTCACTTTGGGTACCCATCCTCTCTTTTGGATCGCGTATTCCAAATGAGCGATCAGTGTTCCGCAACTGGCGACCTGAAGCCGGCCTTTCGGATCGACCTCTTCCAGTTCCGCCTTGTTCTCCAGATACACCTCAATGGTGTTCCCACACACACGGAACCTCCATGGCTGCGAATTGAGCACGGAAGGGGCACGCCGGGCTTCTTCAAGTATGGATGTGATCTGGTTGTTCATGACTGTAGTCAGTACTCCGCTGCTAGCAGGTTGGTTGCGGTGAAGCTAAATGCCCCAAAAATAAGAAGCGTTTGTTAGGAGCGTATTAATCCCGCCCGGTTTCGGTTACATTAAGCTCAAAAAAAACGGTGAGGTCATCATGGGCGCGGATCAGACCCCGGAGGGCTGTTGGCGGATCGATTTCGAAATCTCTCATGGATATCTCCTTCTGTCCTTTGATGCGATACCGGCCATCGCCTTCTGTGCGACCCTGTACTGTGAGTTGCACATCCCGGTCCACACCTGCTACGTTCAATACACCACGGATCCGGAACGGTTGGAACCCATCTTCAAACAGGGATCCGGGCACGGATCCGTCATCTTGCAAGGTCTCGGCATCTTCGAACTCAAAGGTGATATAATCATATTTGTCTGACTTCAGCGCCTCGTACATGTCCCGATTCATGCGGGAATGGCGACAATCGAAGCTTTCGACCGGGATTTTAAGGAGAACATGCAGTTTTTGGTGGACCGCTTGCAATTCATCGTCTTCAAATCCGGATGTATCCGACGTTCCTCCCGATTTCTCCTGACCATCATAATCGGCGATTTGTCCCGATTGTATCCCATCTATGTATGCCGTGCCCTGAATGGATCGTGCGACACAGTCGAAGCGGTGCACCGAAGACGACCCTTCAATCCACAGGCGGCTGTCCTCTTTCGTGTCAAAATATATCTGTCCCAATGATAACGCGGGCAATACCAAAGTTACCAGCGTGGCTGATAATAACATTCGGAGAGAAGACGAAAAAAAGGAAGCCATTGCTTCTGAGTTGGATCGTTATTGTGCGTTTTCGAGGTGGATCTCAAACGTGATGTTCATTTCATCACGGGATCGGATGGATCCGAGCACTGCCGTTGGCGGGTCAATGCCGAAATCCGTCATTTTGAGATCCTGCGAGCCGGAGACCACCAGGCCGCCGGAGTCGTTCTTCCGAACCTCAACATCGTGCACGATTTCTTTTTCCGCACCTGCAGCGGAAATGACACCGCGTACTGTGAGTTTCACGCCGGGGTTATCGAGCAAGGCAAGCTCTTTTGCCTCAACCAGCCTGTAGGTAATCTCAGGATACTGGTCCTTTTTGAGATAGCCGTGCATGTTGTTGTTCATCCGGCGGGAGTCGGCGTCGATATCCTCCACCTTGATGGCGATTTCAACGGACTCGAACCAGGATGCATCAGCGCCTGACCAGTCGGACATGTCAGAGTTGTTCATCCGGATCTCACCGGTAATGGTCTTTGCTTTGGCTTCCCAGTCGGTCACATTCGCCGAGCCGTAGATGGTCATCGTAGACGCATCTGTTACTTTGAAGGTTTGGGCTTGGGCAGCGGCAACCAGACCAAATGCTACAATGAATGAAGCAAAAAAAGATAAGGTATAGCTTTTACGTCTCATGGTTATCGTGTATATGTGTGGCGGGGTTCATGCTAAACCCCGCCACATTGGATTTTCATTTAGGTATGCTGAAAAGGAATGTGTTCGTTTCCCTGATCAGAAGCTGACACCCACTTCCAGAATAATTCCCTGGAACGTGGGCTCCATGCCAACATCAACTCTGTTGGCAACTCCGGTAGTTCCTTCATTGAAACCGGAGGCCGCCTGGTAGACATATTCCGCTTTGAGCAGGATATTGTCCGTGATAAAGGTTCCGAAACCTGCCTGTGCGCGGTAAACGCTGCCATCATTGTCGGTGCTGAGGAACTTGCTGTAGTCAACACTGCTAAACCTGCCAGAGAGATAGAAGTTCTCGTTCAGGAACTGCCGAACCTCGGCCGAGTAGTAGATCCACTCTTCGTCGCCAACAGGAACTCCGGCAGTGTTCGGATCGGGACCAGTTCCGGTTCCCTGTCCGAAATAAGCGGAAATAGTGTTTCCTTCAAAGAGATTTAGGATGGCATTGACTTCCCATGCCGTCAGCTCTCGCCCGTTCCCTGGACGTACCTGGCCGGGGCCTTCACCATCACCGGAACCGTCGTTGTTCAGGTTCCACACACCACCGTAAGATGAACCATGGCGTTCCCTGCGAAAGAGGTTGGTTCCCCTGAGTGCTCCGGGATCGTGGTTAACCGTATAGAAGGAACCGGAAAGATAGACGTTCTGGATTGCGTCCAGCCACACTTTTGAACGGAAGGAGTATTTCCGTGCTTCCTGAAAGTCCTGCTCGGGCGCACCGATACCACCACCAACCATGGCACCAAAACCGTTGCCATTGTATATGACTTCCATTCCCGGCTCTGCACCCAGGGGCGCAACGATAGGGTTACCTACGAGCGGATTGCGGTGCGCATCGGCGTTGATGGTCCTGGTGTACTGATGCTCGCCGAAATCGGCAAAGAAATTACCGGCTTTGAGGTCAATATGCTCAAAAACGGGATTCAGGAGGGTGAGGAATGAGTTGCCGGGAATCCTGCGGATATACATGTACCCCTGGTTACCCCACCACTGACTGGGATGACGCTGTGTTGCCAGTAGCCCGTCAAAGAAGACATCGATATCATCTCCAATGCTCACCATGAACTCAAGGTTGGCAAAAGAGGTCTGCATCCCATGCAGATTTTCAGAAGGGGTCGCCCAGTCGCTGCCAGACCAGACGCGGACATTGTCCTGATTGAGAACCTGCACGCGACCCACGGAATGCAGGCCAAGTGAGAATGTCAGATCGTTGAAAGTGCCGACTTCGATTCCCTTTCTGTTATATTCAGGTTTTTGAGCCTGAACCTGGGAGAATGAGAAGCCAACAAGCAGCAAAAGTGCTGCAAATAAGTATAAATTTTTCATAGTCATAATTCTGATAGTGGATTATTTGTTGAATACTGTTTTTTACTTACTGCAATGCTTCGTTTATGCATGATTGAATATCTGTGCGGATTATTTCACATCAACACAGCTTACAGGAAGATGTGTTGATGTGATATGCCAACCTTAGAAACTGACCACAGCCTCAAGCATGAATCCACTGAATTCGGCATCCTGACGAGGACCGCTGGTGAAACCGTCGTAATTCTGGGTGACGTACTCAATTTTGGCCAGTACATTTTTTGTCATGAACCATCCGCCGCCAATATTTATTCGGCTGATTTCTATGTCATCACCGTTGGCCATTTCACCGGTCACCAGATTGTAGCGGCCGCCAATGTAGATGTTCTCGGTCGGACCGAAACGGTACAGGAGTTCGGCGCCGTACTGGTTGAAGGTGCGGGTATCGGTCTCGTTATTAGTCTTTCCGGCGATGTTCTCAAACTTGCCAAAAAACTCGAATCCCTGGAATTTGACGAACGGGTTGATCATGAATGCCGTCATCTCACCGCCGACAGGTCCGCCGGGAGCAAAACCGGAGAGGGCAAAACCAGGATCAAGACGGCCGCTGTAATCACCACCTTCCACAACATTGTAGTAGCGGCTTCCGGCACGGTCACCAGCATAAACATAGATACGCTCGGCTTGAGAAGTGTGGTAGATGGAACCGGTCAGACGCAAGCGCAGGTCCGGGTTGATCTGGCGATCGAAACCAAGCTTACCGACAAAAGAAGGATTGGTATCGATGTCGGATTTGATGGTGCTCTGGTTGAGCTTGCCGTTGGTTACACCGATCATACCAATGAATCCGCGGTCACGGTAGTACACTTCACCACCCACCTCTGTGGTAAATGAATCCATGATGTAATTGCCCACAAACGGATTGAGGATTGCCGCTCCGTTATCTGTCCTGCGGAAATGGGAGTCGCCGTAGTTGATCTGCATATGCCCCACTTTAATGGTCACCTTATCCATGAGATCGGAAAGGAACCCTTCGCTAATGAAATCGAGACGATCGATTTGCAGGTAACCGCCTTTCACCCATGCCTCTGAGTGGTGCCGTGACGAGAGATAGGTGCGCAGATGCATGCGAAGTCCGTTATGCAGCTGGACATCCAGATCGAGGTTGGATGTGGCCAGATTGAAGTTGGTGCCAAGGTTTGCAAGGTTATCCGATGCGCCGTCCTGGCGAAGCGCCTGGAACTGAAGTGTATTGGCGCCGCCGATGCGGACACGCAAGCCGTCAAATGCCACATCCGTGGTTTTTGGCGCTTCAAACTGGTTAAGTCCGGTCTGATCGTTGGGTGTGAAGTACTGGAGTGGCCCCATGAACTGGGCCATTGACGCAGTGGTGGAAATACCTATTGCAAATAGAAGGAGTAAAAGCTTTTTCATAGTGATACGTAATTGAGTTTTTGTTTACCTGATTCCCCATGGATGATGCAAAGCGGGACATTGCCGTCTGCTTTGTGCTTGTTTTATCAGGACATGCTAAATTTCCCCAAAAACCGGGTGCCGGGTAATAGGCAAATCCCTGATTTTTGCATAGGTTTTTCCCCTACCCCGATTGTAGGGAATTCCCCTACAGCGGTTCTTCAAGCCCGGTTCCACCAAGTCATTAGCTCCCTTGCGGATGCGAATCCCCTAACCGATGCAGCCTATTTTTCTTTTTCCCGGAACCACTGGACGGCCTGCCGCAGCAGCTGAGCACCGTCAGTGATGTCAAGCTTTTCCCTGATACGGGCCTTGTAGGTATCCACTGTCTTGGTTGAGATATGCATGCGCTCGGCGATCTCTCTGGTGTGACGACCCTGCCCGATCATTCGAAATACCGTAAGTTCCCGGTCGCTGAGGACCTCATAGGGTGATTTCTCCTTCTGCTCACCCCCCCAGGCCAGGTTCAGGAGCAGCTTGCTGCTGATCTTTTCACTCAGATACACCCCGCCACTTGCAATTTTTCGCACGGCGTCCACAACCTGGTCCCCCGCGTCTATCTTCATGATATACCCCTGGGCGCCTGCCCTCACGGCGCGCTCCGCAAACAGCTCCTCCTCGTGACGCGACACCACCAGGATGCGCAAGTCATCAAAAGTCGCCCGCAGCAACTTGATCAGTTCAAGCCCGTTCATCCCCGGCAGGGATATGTCCACCACAGCCAGGTCCGGCCGCACTTTCTCCGCCACTTCCAGTGCTTCTTCACCTGTGGAAGCCATCCCCGCCACCTCCATATCGCTCTCTGCCTTCAGGGTCATCTCCATCCCCTTCTGCATCAGCGGGTGGTCTTCAACAATCAATATCCGCAACGCCATATCACTCCTTTTCCATCCTGTAAACCGTTTCCGTTCTCGGGAGGATGCAGCTCAACTCAGCACCGCCTTCCTCCCCGTTGCTGATATCCAGATTTGCACCTATGAGCTGGGCACGGAAAAGCATGATGTCCATTCCGGATCCTTTTTTCTCATGCCAGTTAACCGTGAATCCTTTTCCGTTATCCACGACCTTGAGACAGGCGTATTCGGGCGTGGCATAAAGTGTCAGGTCCACCTCCGAGGCCATTCCATGTTTTACCGCGTTGCTTATCGCTTCCTGGGCAATCCGGAACAGATGCTCAACAACGCTGGTGTCATGGAAAACTGGCGGGTTATCTTCGTGGAAGCGGCACGTGATGCCGAACAACCGCTCGGCGTTGGCAGCCAGTCTTTCGAGTGATGTCGCCAGGCCGCGCATTTCAAAATCCACCGGCAGCAGGCCCCTGGAAAGATTTTTGGCATATTCGTCCGCGTTGCGTATCAACTGCGTGATCTCACCAGCATGCTCTGCCGCTCCGGACTGCTCTTTTTCAAGTATTTTTTCCAGGTTCCGGCTCATCAGGCCAATGCCGGTGAGCATCTGTCCAAGCCCGTCATGCAGGTCCTGTCCGATCCTGCGGCGTTCGTGATCGCTTATGTTGAGTACTTCCTGCTCAAGCCGCCGCTGTTCGCTTATGTCACGGACAATCCCGGTAAACGATCGTCCTTCTTTGGCATGGAATTCACTTACCGCCAGATAAAGGGGAAATGTCTTGCCATCCTTTCGCAAGCCGGTCATCTCCCTGCCCTTGCCTATGATCTTTTTTTTCCCCGTTGCGATGTAATTGTGCATATAGCCGTCATGTTCACGCCGGTAGGGTTCCGGCATGAGCATGCTGATGTTTTTCCCCAGCACTTCAACTTCGCTGTAACCGAAGATCCTGCTGGCGGCCTGGTTGAGCAGCGTGATATTCCCTCGGGCATCTATTGTGATGATGCCATCAACAGCCGTGTCAAGGATGGCCATAAGACGTGCTTCGCTTTCCCGGAGTTCGTTTTCATTTTCCTCCCGTGCCATGGCTCCCGCGAGCAGATTGGCAACGGTCTTGAGAAATTCCATCTCCTGTAGATTGAACTGACGCAGCTCGCGGCTGTAAACAGCGATTACTCCTTTTGGTTGTCTCTCTCCCGGAATGCGGACGCTCATGCCAGAACGGAACTCCCGGAAGCAGTCTCGTCCGGGAGGCTTGTAGCTGTTGCCCCGACCAAACTCTTCCACACATACCACCTCCGATGTCTCAAGCGTATCGTGGAATTGCCGGTTGTCCATCCAGTCTTTTGTCGTGAGTTTGTGCAGGTCGCAGAACCCACAGTCAGAGCAAAGATGATATGCTTTCTGCTCGCCGCGCTGGTATTCCAGCACCAGACACGCTTCCAGCTGCAATACTCTCGTCATCACCCCGGAAACTTCACTGTAAACCTGCTTGATGTTCTCACCCCGCAGCAGGTATTCTGCCAAGGCGGCAGTAGCCTGAAAGTGCCTGCCGAGAATACTTGCTTCCGGATTGGGGGAGGTGCCGCTGGACTGATATTTTGCAGGTGTACTGCTGCTCATGAACGATTGACATGAAAACCGGCCGCTGCCGGCCGGCCTGGATGAAAGAGGTACCCCTTAAAAAAGAAAACAATTCATAAATAAAACAATAGCGGATATCCGGCCAGAAAAAAGGCACTGCCCCTGACCTCGGGAGCAGTGCCTGTAAAGGTTTTCTGTTGGAACTGGCTGGGCCAGATTACTGCGACAGCCTGAAGGTGATGGGCAGCGAATAGCGGACCCGCACTGCGCGTCCTCTTTGCCGCCCGGGAGTGAACCGTACCTGTTTAACAGCTTCAATAGCGGCCTCATCGCAGCCGCCGCCAATACCGCGTACAACAACCGGATCCACCACGCGGCCTTCCTCGTCGATAATGAACTGAACCACTACACGGCCTTCGATCCCGGCTTTGCGTGCAATTTCAGGGTAACGAAGGTGCTGATAAATGGCCTGCATCCCACCTATCAGTTCAGGCATGTCTTCAACAATGGTGAAAACTTCTGGCTCCTCCTCTTCCTCTTCATCCGGTGGCGGAGGGGGAGGCATGTCGAGCGGTGCATCCAAATCTATCTCTGTGTCAAGGTCGAAAAAGAGGTCTTCAACGATCTCATCATCCGGCACCGGTTCGGGCGATGGCGGTCGTGGCGGTGGCGGAGGTGTTATCTCTTGCTCGGTCTGAACAATCTCCTCCATTTCGATGATTTCCTGCTCCTCCTCAATGATCTCAAACTCGCCGGACGCCTGCAAGTTAATTCGGAACAGCGTGATCAGCAGAATCAGGGTGACGATAAAGCCAATCTGCAAATTGATCATATAGTACTTGTGCAAGTTGGCCTTGGTGCTTTTCCGATCAACAACGCTCAGTTTTCTTCGTTCTGAAATACTCATAATTTCTACTCCCTGGCTTTCAGTGAAAAGACCATGTTTTCGAGTTATCCGCCAGATATTTACAAATCACTAACGTATGACGCATTAAAAAATACAAAAAAAGGCCGCAAGGTCACGCATTTTTTTGGAATCGCTTACAACCCGCCGCATACCGGCAAATGCCAGAAAAAACGGCACATTACAACAGCATATATTATCATATTCTTACAACAAAAACGACTTAACTTGAAATTTCGTCTTCGGATATTAAGGGAAAATGAAGCCTGATGGAGTATTGCCATCCTTTCCAAATAATTTCCCCTCAAACCCGTATTTTGTAACATGCAGTTTGCATAATCTGCCGCCTGAATTCCACAAAAACATACGCCGGCCAACTGCCGTGCTTTCCATGGATTCTCATCACCACCTCGTTAACAAGTACAGCCGTCAGGCACCTAGGTACACATCCTACCCGCCCGCTCCACACTTTTTGGAAATGGAGGATGCGGATCAAGCCGTGCAGCTCATAAACGATCGCAACGAAGCCCCGCGACCACTTTCCCTGTATGTTCATATCCCTTTCTGTGCCTCTCTTTGTTGGTATTGCGGCTGTACCAAGGTGATCACCCGCAACGATGGCGATAGCCAGGCTTACCTGGAACGGCTTTTTGCCGAAATGAAGGCGATGAAAGCCCGTATGAACCCCGGCAATCGGGTCGCTCAGCTCCACTTCGGCGGCGGCACTCCAACGTTTCTGTCCCCCAGCGAGCTCCGGGAAACCGGGCGCGTCATCCGTGAACTGTTCCCGTTTGAGGATGACATGGAATTTGCCGTGGAGATAGATCCGCGCCGCCTCACCGAAGACCACGTCCTGGCACTCTCCGAAATCGGCGTCAACCGGGCCTCCATTGGCATTCAGGACGTGCGGGAGGATGTGCAAAGAACCATCAACCGCATCCAGCCCATGGAGATTAACGAACAGGTGGTCCGGTGGCTGCGCCAGGCCGGTATTGACCGGATCAACGTAGACCTGATCTACGGGCTTCCACTCCAGACGCGCAGGAGTTTTGAAGAGACACTCGAAGCCGTGAAAACGTTGGATCCTGACAGATTTGCCATCTTTCACTATGCGCATGTGCCCTGGATGATGCCCTCCCAGAAACTCCTCGACCGCCAGCCCATGCCGGACGCCCACGAAAAATTCGCCATGCTGGAGATGATGATCTCCAATCTGACCCATTCCGGCTACAGCTACATCGGCATGGATCATTTTGCCAAATTGGACGACGAGCTTTCACTGGCCCGCGGCAACGGAACCCTTCAACGCAACTTCCAGGGCTACAGCACCCGCGCCGACACCGATATCTACGGCTTCGGCATGTCCTCCATATCGCAGATTGGCGATGGTTATCTGCAGTCGGTCAAGGATCTGGACGAATATTACGGCCGTATTGACAGGGAAGAACACCCATGGCACCGCCACTACTACCTCAGCGGCGACGATCGCATCAGGCGCCACACCATCATGCGGCTCATGTGCGACCTGGAAATCGATTTTGACGCTATCGGAGAGCGGTGGCAGATCGATGCCCGATCCTATTTCAGCGACGCGATGGAAAGCCTGGAGGATATGTCGCAGGACGGGCTTATTGGCTGGACATCCGGCGGGCTGCGTGTCACCGACGCGGGACGCATGTTCCTGAGGAATATTGCCACGGCTTTCGACGCCTATTACGCCGATCCCGAGAAAAAAGCCCGATACTCGCGTACTGTGTGACCCGACCGCTGCTCTACACCCTGCGTCGCATGAGTTGAGCGCAGCAAGCAACACGCTTCCCTTAGGCATTTCTTTTCACAAGCATCGCTTTGACCTGCTTTCCGCATTATTTGACATTCCCGGGCCTCCTCGCCGCGATCTTTGACATTCCTGGGCCTGCTCGCCGCGATTTTGGCATTCCTGGGCCTGCTTGCGGCCTGCCACTCTGATCATTTGCCCGAATTGTTCAATCTAATTGGATTTATCCTCAAAAAATCAGTTATTTCGGACAACACAAGCGTTTCCTTAACGTCACATCCATAAGCAAACCACAAAGCGACTTTCAATGGATAATCCAAGAATCCTCGTACCGACGGACATGTCGGACCTGAGCATGATTGCATTTGAATCAGCCAATTACCTTGCGGATGTACTGGACGGCACCATTCTCCCCCTCCACGTCTATCAGCCCGAAAAAGAGAGTGGCAGCTTTCCCATCGCTCCACAATCGGCCAGGCAGATCCCGGAACTGGAGAAGGAACTGGAAGCAAAGATTCTTCACTACGCTGATGAAGACAATCTCGAACCGGTGGTCGTCAGAAAGGGCAAACCATGGAAGGTCATCATGGAAGAATCTGAGGATTCCGACCTGGTTGTCATGACCTCCCACGGCAAGTCCGGCTTCTCCCGGCTGTTCCTCGGCTCTGTGACGGAACGGGTGATACGCTTCAGCAAGGCCCCGGTCCTGCTGGTTGAAAAAGATTCCAAAATCAAGCCTCTCTCGGATATACTCCTCACCACGGACTTTTCCGACAACTCACTGGAGGCCTTTGACTATGCCAGAGCGCTGGTCAAAAAAACCTATGCCCACATCCACCTGGTGCACCTGGTGAACCTCTCACAGTTCGACAAGGTCAGCTCCTTTGACGATCAGGTCGCCGCCCGTCAGGAGCGGCTTGAAAAATGGGTGGATGAGCATCTGGATGACATTCGCGACAAGGTGACCGCAGAGGCGCTGCCAATCAAGTCATCAATCCATGAAGCCATCGTGCATCTTACCAGCCAGAAACGGTACAATCTGGTGGTGATGTCCACACTGGGACACACCGGTCTGAACTATCTGAGACTGGGCAGTACCGCCGCAAATGTGCTGCGGCTGGTGAAAACGGCCGTTTTAAGTATCAATCCGAAAATGGATGACCCCATCGGCAAGGAGCACGGCGAACTGTAGACGTCGTGTATCCCGGAATCTGTCAGCAGTCCGAATCAAAGGTATCCCCACACTCACTTTGGATCCATGGAAAATCCTTCCAATGCCCAGCAGCCGGAAAAACTCCGTGCCTTCACCAAATACCTGATCCGCGACATGAAGGCTCTGGAGCAGATGCTCAATGACGACATGTTCGAGCGGGACACCAAACGTATAGGCGCCGAACAGGAAGTTTTCATCATTGACCGCGCCAGCCGTCCGCATCCCATCAACACCAAGATCGTGGATGAGATCAACGATCCGAAGTTCACCTACGAACTGGCACGGTTCAACGTTGAATTCAACCTCGATCCGCTCACTTTTGGCGGGCGGTGCCTCAGCGACCTGGAAAAGCAGCTCAACACCAGCATCAGCAGGGTGCGTGAGGCCGCTGAAAAACACGAAGGCGACGTCATCCTCATGGGCAGCCTCACCACCATCCGCAAGTCGGACCTGGGCATGGACAATATCACGCCCATGGCGCGCTACTACATGCTTAACGATGCACTCACCAGATTGCGCGGAGCCGAACACGAGCTTAAGATCAAAGGAGCGGACGAACTGCATGTGAAGCATGATTCGGTGATGATGGAGTCTTGCAATACCAGCTTCCAGATCCATTTCCAGGTTTCCCAGGATGATTTCGCCCGGCTTCACAATATCGCCCAGCTGGTCACTGCGCCCGTTCTGGCCGCCGCGGCCAACTCCCCCTTCCTGTTTGGCAAGCTGCTGCTTCACGAAACCCGCATAGCGGTGTTCCAGCAGTCCATTGACAACCGCAAGGCCCAGGACTTTGTGCACGAACGCAAACCGCGTGTCCAGTTCGGATCGCGATGGGTGGAAAAGTCCGTCATGGAGATCTTCCAGGAAGATATCACCCGTTTCCGGGTTCTTTTCGCCATCGATGATATCGAGGATCCGTTCGAGGCACTGGACAATGGCCGCGTCCCCAAACTGGAAGCGCTGCAGCTCTTCAACGGCACCATTTATCGATGGAACCGCCCCTGCTATGGCATTACCGGAGGAAAACCCCATTTGCGCATTGAAAACCGCGTGCTGCCTTCTGGTCCCTCTGTTGTGGATGAAGTGGCCAACGCGGCATTCTGGCTGGGCCTGATGGCCGGTGTGTCATCACAGTACGGCGATATAACCCGGCTCATCCCTTTCAAGGAGGTCGAAAGCAACTTCCTGAGCACGGCGCGGCGCGGCCTCCATTCCCAGATCACATGGCTGGACGGCAACACCTGGCCAGTGCATGAACTGATCGGCAAGGAACTGGTACCGCTTGCGAAAGAAGGCCTAAGGCAGCACAATCTGGACGCGGACGACATCGACCGCTTCCTCGGGATCATCCATGAACGCACTTTGAAGCGCCAGAACGGCGCCATTTGGCAGGTGGACTCCTTCCACCACCTTGAGGACACTTGGAACCGGCATGAGAAGATGACCGCCCTGGCCGACGCCACACTCAAGCACCAGAAATCCGGCAAACCGGTTCATCTCTGGCCCAAGGCTACCGTACTGCGTAAAAACCGGTGGGAGAAAGCATTCGCAACCGTAGGGCAGTTCATGACCACCGACATCTACACCCTGAAAGAAGACGATATCATCGATCTGGCCGCAAATGTGATGGAGTGGCAGAGCGTGAAGCATGTTCCGGTTGAGAATGACGACCATCAACTTGTGGGCATGGTCACCTACAAAACCATGATCAGCACACTGAACAACATCATTGCCAAGAACCTCGACCACACAAATGTCTCGGTAAGTGATATCATGGAGCGCGAAGTCATCACCTGCACACCCGACACCACTTCCGTAGACGCCATCGAGATGATGCACCAAAGTGATATTTCCAGCCTCCCGGTAATTGAGAATGGCAAGCTGGTTGGCATCGTCACGGAGTACGACTTCACGCGAATCGCCGGGGAACTGCTAAAAGACCGGCTGAAAAAGCGATAGCACAAATCCACCAGAAACATCTGATCGGCCCAACTCTCGGGAAGGATGGTGGATACCCGGCGAATCCACTATGTCCGCTTCACGGCATTTCTCCGCGACGTTGTTTTCCGTATCTTGAAATGCACCCAATAAAAGTATCATGGAGATTTACAAGGAATTTCAGTTTGAAGCCGCGCACTATCTGCCCAACCTGCCGGAAGATCACAAATGCCGGCGCATGCACGGGCACTCCTATCGCGTGCGCTTGTACATCAGTGGTCCGGTTGATCCGGAAATCGGGTGGATAATGGATTTTTCCGATATCAAGAAGGCGTTTTCACCGGTCTACCTGCAGCTGGACCACTACGTCCTGAACGACATTGAAGGACTCGAGAACCCGACCAGCGAAAACCTCGCCCGGTGGATCTGGGAGAAGACCAAACCGCTGCTCCCCGAGCTTTCGCGCATCGAGGTGATGGAGACATGCACCACCGGTTGTGTCTACTCCGGCAAGTAAGGCCCGCCCGCAGCCATCAGATCTGTTGGCAGCCAATCCCCCAATGCGTCACACCTTTCAGGGACCAGTGATGAACGCCATCACGGCGCCAGGCGCTTGAATTCCCATCCGTCATCCGGGTTCCGGGTGTAGCAGATCCGATCGTGCAGCCGGTTCACCCTCCCCTGCCAGAATTCAATGAGCTCCGGACGCACGAGATATCCGCCCCAGTTTGGCGGCCGCGGAATAGCATCCAGATTCCGGTACTGCTGTTCCAGCTCCCTGGTCCGTTCCTCCAGTTCCCGTCGTGAAGCCACCACCATGCTTTGCGGTGAAGCGGCGGCGCTGATACGGCTTCCGGCTGGCCGGCTGTGGAAATAGGCATCGGACTGTTCCTCTGTCGTCTTCTCTGCAACACCCTCAATGCGTACCTGCCGCATCAGTTCGGGCCAGTTGAAAGTCAGGGCAACATGCGGGTTGCCCGCAATCTCCTTGCCCTTGCGGCTCTCGTAGTTGGTGTAGAAAATGAAGCCCTCTTCACCGAATCCTTTCAGGAGAACCGTGCGTCCCGATGGCCGCCCTTTGTCATCCACCGTGGAAAGCACCATGGCGTTGGGGTCGTCACGGATCGCCCGCGCGGCCTCTTCAAACCACCCCTCAAACTGTACGATGGGGTCCGGATCCACATGCTCCTCTTCAAGCGGTTTTCCCTGGTATTCGCGGCGCAGCATGGCCACACTCTGGCGGGCAAATCTTCGTGGATGGCTTACCTCGTCACGTCCCGGCAACCAGCGTTTGATAAAACGGATCAGAGATTTGTACATCGGTTATTAAGATGTTGGAAACAATATCGTGCTACAGATTCCACTGCATGTGCCGTTTGTACTGATGCAGAAACTCTTGGATAATCTGATCCTTGGTGTAGTTTGTCACATCATGGTAGAGCGGACCATCCTTAAGATACACTTCCGCCCTGTAGTATTCACCCTTTTCATCCCGGAGCGGCAGCACCGGCCAGGAGAATTCCTTCTTTTTGTATGGACGGGATCGTATGGAAAAATAGAACTCCTCGTGCCCTTCGCAGTATACACGAATGTTGGCCGCCAGTTTTTCTATCTCCACATCGATGTCACGATCATACTCCTTGAGTTCTTCGGCAATCTCTTCAAATGCCGGTTCCACAACCTCAGATACGAAGCGCTTGATCCGCAGTTTTCCCTCGGATTCAACTTTCCTTCGAATCTTGTTTTGGAAATCCTCGTCAAACAACTCCTTCAGGTCTTTCTTCCAGTCACTCATACAATATCCTCATTATCTTAAAAATGAAAACGGCACGGTCGGGTCACGCATCCTTTTCCGGATCGGTTTTGTCAATAGTGCTCTGCTTTGACTTCTTGGTGAAGGTTTTTCTGCGGACCAGCCGCTCGGTACCTTCCATGCGCAGTCCTTTGTACAGACTCACGCAAATCAGCAGAAGTACAATAGTGAAGGGCAGGCCGGT
>SLNO01000035.1 GCA_007132975.1 Balneolales bacterium | reverse complement strand
ATGTTACCCGATACTGTTGATAGAGGTGTAAATCACAATGATCGGAGAAAGGAGACAGCTAGTCGGCCTTGATGATGCGAGAAATCCATCTTTTGACCACACCGTAAAAGTAAAAACTTCCAGTGAAAATTACTACTTCTTTGGTTAACCCGTTGAAGAATCCCAGTATTTCATCTTCGTTGGGGGGCAGGCTTTGTATGTTGGCTAAATAAGGCGTGATAAGTGCAATATCAGCCGCCCTCTCCGTCTCCAGCCTATAATAGTAGTTTTTCTGAAAAACAGAAAATGGTTCAAGCATTTTTTTTTGTGCCTTGTCTTTCATCAGGCTCATTACCATAACGGGTGAGGTTCTCCAATCTTGCTTTTTAATTGCCAAAATCAACTCTTTGACTGCCTGAGGGTTATGGGCACCGTCAAAATACCATGGGAGTCCCGGTGCAAGCGGCTCAAGCCGGCCGCGGAACAGGCCGCTCCTTCCTGCATGCCGCAGTGCACTTGAAAACATTTCATCAGATACCGCAAACCGGCCGGATGCCAGTTGCACCGCCAGGCGCGCCGCCGCAATATTCCAGCGGTGCACGGGCGCCTGCAGATCCGAGCGGATGTGGCGTGTGACGCCATCCACCCGGATCCGGTACACTGACAGTGCAGAGGCACCGGCATCAGCATCTCCGGCTTCGTACCGGTGGTTGGGCGACAGGCTTCGGACATCATGCACGGGTGAACCGGAACGCCGGGCCATATCCACAAGAACCCTGCGGGCGGATTCCGGCATGTTGCCGAGCACGAGCGGGCGGCCCGGTTTAATGATCCCGCCTTTTTCGCGTGCGATCTCCGGAAGGGTTCGTCCAAGGAAATTCTGGTGGTCGTGGCCAATGGAGGTGATCACCGAAACCAGTGGATCGACGATATTGGTGGCGTCGAGGCGTCCGCCAAGACCCGTTTCCAGGATGGCCAAATCCACCCCCTGATCGGCAAACCACCAGAATGCGGCGGCCGTCGTTATCTCGAAATAGCTCAGCTGCATCTGCTGGATATGATGGCCGAAGGTGTTGAAAAAACGGAGCAGCTCTTTTTCCGGGATGGAGTTGCGGCAGATCCTGATGCGCTCCGTCACATGCTCGAGATGCGGCGAACTGTACAGTCCGCAGGTAAAACCCTCCTGCTCATAGACCAGTGCGAGTATGGCGCTCACACTCCCCTTACCGTTGGTGCCGGCTACATGGATACACGGGACCTTTTGCTGCGGGTTGCCCATTGTGTCGCAAAAAGTACGTATCCGGTCCAGTCCGAGTTTGGCCGCAATGGCCCCGTGGACCTGGAAGGATGGGAGGGAATCCAGGTAGAGCCGGACATCCTCCGGGGATGTAAAAATCCTGAAACGGGCGTTTGAAGATGGCATAATTGATCGGATTGGATGCTTTCGAATATCGTATATTGTCACGAATTAAACAGAATGATTTTTTGGACGCATCTGTCATGTACACTTCACTCATACGGCCGCTGCTTTTCCGGCTGGATCCTGAAAAAGCGCACCATTTAGCCACCCGGCTCGGATCTGCTTTCTGCCGCATGCCTGCGGCAGGTTCGCGTCTGGTCCGCAGGCATTCCGGGCGTTGGCCACTGCTTGAACAGAAGCTGCTGGGAGTTCGTTTTGACAACCCCGTGGGCATGGCTGCCGGTTTTGACAAAAATGCCGGTTACGCAGAACTGCTTCGCTTCATGGGTTTCGGCTATGCGGAATATGGCAGCATTACGGCACAGCCCTCATCCGGCAACTCGCAGCCGCGCCTGTTCCGGCTCATCAAAGACCGGGCCCTCATCAACCGGATGGGGCTGAACAATGACGGTGCGGAATCGGTCTGCAAGCGCCTGGCGGAGATGAAGGCTTCGCGGCCGGAGTTGTTTGACGGCTTTCCGTGTGGCATCAATATAGCTAAAACGCACAACCCTTCCATTACAGGCGATGATGCCATTCGCGATTACATCATCAGCTACGGCTTTGCCAGAACCGCATCAGATTACATCACCATCAACATATCGTGCCCCAACACTCGCGAAGGCAAGACCTTTGAGGACAGAGCCGCACTGGAGGAGCTGCTGAGTGGCCTGGACGAAGTCCGCCGGGACGGGGATCCTCCGATGCTGGTGAAGTTTTCGCCCGACACCGATCCTCAAACCAGCGACATCCTGGTTTCCGTCTGTGAGGACCATGCCATCCAGGGCTATGTGGTAACCAATACATCCTCGGGCCGCGGCGCTCTGAAAACGCCACGGAATGAACTGGATGGCATCGGCGCAGGCGGCCTCAGCGGAGCTCCGCTTTTTGCCGGTACCAGCAAACGTGTGGCCAGATTGAGAGCCCAGCTGCCGAAAGAGCGGGTTCTGATCGCATGCGGCGGTATCGACTCTCCTGAAAAGGCGATGCAGCTTCTGTCAGAAGGTGCCAATCTGGTGCAGATATATACCGGTCTGGTTTATGAAGGACCGTCACTTGTAGCACGCATCAACGACTCGCTGTTACGGAAAATGCACGATCTTGGCGCACCATCCTTGACCAGCTGGCAGGGTTCCGTTCACTGAAATACCCTCATTTAGAGAATCTCGTGACGGGTACAGAAAGCACTCTGCAGCTGCTTTTAATGATCGAATTCGATGATGTATTCGCACTCGGCCATCACAGGCACTCCCGTGAATTCCGGAACGGAGAAATGCATGCTGCGTTCCACCAATTCCAGCAGCCGAGTCATGATGCCCAAATCATCGTCCTCCTCTTCGGTACTGACTTCGGCCAAACTCCCATCCTTGTTGATCAGCACCTGGATTGCCACTGTCCCACTGATCTGATGCTCATTGATCACGTCACGGAATCCGCTGGCATCAATGAACCCCTCGACACCTCCCTCGATTTCAGGGCGTTGATCCAGCTCATTGCAGCCGTACACCCGATCCGTATCCACAAGCAACGCGCGCACCCTGTCGACTTCGATTTCCTCGGCCAGGGCATTGACAATACGGCTTCTCGGAAAGTCGGCATATTCATTTCTGAGTGTGATAAGCACGACCCGCGCACTGTCCCACAAGGCACCTTCATATGGAAAGAGATCGGAAAAATCCGGCTCAGGCAGTGTTTTATCCAGTATTTCCTGAAGGTGCACCTGGGTTGGCCGGTCCTCTGGAGCGATTTCCGGCCTTTGGAGTTCATCATGCCCGGTTTCGGATAATTGGGGAACATCCGTTTCGTGGATTTCGGATATACCCTCAGCTTCATCGGCATCCTGCAGGTCAGCCGGCTCTGGCGGAACTTCCATCACGTCTGCCGAATCCTGAGGTTCTTCCGTAACAGTATCTGCCTCCGTTTCCTGAGGTACTTCCGGTTCTTCCGTGTAAGTATCCGCCTCCCTTTCCTGCAGTGCTGCCGATTCGTCCGTATCAGTATCTGCCTCCGTTTCCTGCGGTACTTCCAGTTCGTCCGATTCCGGTATCCACCCCAATCGTTTCTCATCCAGCCTGGCGGTCACGGCCATATAGGCCGAGTCAGCCAGCAAGGCCCGAACGGAATCGCGGAAAATTTCAAATTCTTCCTCCTCCTGCTCCCG
Organism: Balneolales bacterium; assembly: GCA_007132975.1. Lineage (GTDB taxonomy): Bacteria > Bacteroidota > Rhodothermia > Balneolales > Natronogracilivirgulaceae > SKNL01. Next base: position 1,511 of record SLNO01000035.1, on the reverse strand, counting down.
TATGAACCGCACTGTGGATAGATCCTGAATCCTGTGGGCATACAACGGTTCCTCACGCGCAGCCTCAATGTAGTCCAGCACGGCCCTGTACAACGCTCTGGGAGCGTATTCCGATTCCGGATACGCTCCGGCAAACGAGCGCAGCTTGGCAGCTCGTTCCCTGTCGGGACCCATATCCGTTATTTCAAGATAGGCCACGGAAATACTGTCTTCCCGGGTCATCACATAATCTTCCCGGACAAGATCCAGATTGTGCCTTCCTGCCATTCGCTCGGCATAAACCGTGTTGGGATAGAAATCTACAAGCTGCATGGCATACTGCACGGCCTGCGTAGTGTCACCTGCCGCCTGATACAGCTCTGACAGGGAATAGATGGCCTGAGGCGCCAGCTCCGAGTCCGGGAACCGGCTCATGACCCGCCTGTAGTATCGGGCGGCGCTGTCTGGCATGGCCAGCGCAGTGAAAAACACGTTGCCGATCTCGTATTCGTGCGATGCAATCATCCGCCGGGTCTCCGCCTGCTCTTCTGGGGTGAAAGGGATACCCGATAGATCGATTTCGACTACTTGCTGCTGTGGCGCAATAGCCTGCTCTATGGCCTGGTCCACATCCCCGATCTCTTCTCCCTCCTCTTCAAACTGCCGGACAATGTTCACACGGACAGCCTCCATTCGCCGCCAATCGTCAACCAGAGGCCGCGCACCCCACAGAGCCTGAAACGCCTGCCGGTTTTGCAGCATTAACTGCTGGTTCTTGTGGTTCAGGAATCCGTTGTCGGTGTCCTCATCGGCTTGGGTCCCCATCTCATCCATATCGGTAATGGTCACAAGCTGCTGGCGCCGCTGCTCCCGCTCCTGCTGCTCAATTTCCGCCAGTTTGCGCTCACGGACCTCCGAAATGACAGAGTCGAACTCTGCCTCGGAAAGCTGCCCCAGCCAAAGGAGGCTGTCCAGCCGGTTCACTTCGCTCTGCAGACGCGAATATTCACCGTATGACCGCGACATCAGGTCCGCATCGAAGTGCTCCGGAAGCCGTTCCGGGTTGTTTGCCTGGCGGGCGGAGGAGTCGAAGTAGGCGGCCGTCAGGGTGAAATCCATGTAAAAATCGCGGTATATCTCCGCCATGCCGTAATAGAGCAACGCCTGAGTCTCCCTGTCAGGCTGGTTATTTCTGCGGCGCAGAACCTGTTCATATCTCTGCCGGGCTGCCGTGTACCGCTCCATATCGTGCATGGTTCGCGCTATCTGGTATTCGATGGCGGCGATGTAGTTGAAATGACGGTCGTCGCGGCTCATGGAGACAAAATGGTCGTATGCCCATTCCAGGTCGCCGCGTTTACGGGCAACGATCCCCATTTTCAATTCAGCGTAATAGATGAGGTCGTAGTTGGGGTTGGACTGGTGCGTGGCCCTGGCATAGGCCTCAAAGGCCTCGTCATAACGCTGCAGTGACTCCAGCAGCTGACCATACAGGAACCAGGCACGCATCTCTTTGCGGCGCGTGCGGATGT
>SLNO01000092.1 GCA_007132975.1 Balneolales bacterium | reverse complement strand
ATCAGGGTTAACTGGCCATCTACATCATCATTAACCGTTTTGAAAGGCTGCCACTCTCCTTTTAAAAGAAACGGGTCCAGATTTTTTAATGCGATATATGCTATTTCTTTTCCTTCCATGTTCATTATATCTATATGTTCACGTTACGTGAACATATCAAAAATGTGAACATTTGATTTAAAAAGCAATACATAATTGCAATGAACTTAACTGACGAATTTCTTATAAAACGAAACCGCATAGTAACTACTGTTTGATCAACTGTTTCAGCTTTCTTCTTATTTAAAGACCCTGACCTTTGTCACATTAAAATTGCCCCTGAATCTTTCCAACTCGAAACTTGCCCGGCAGACCTGCGTATACGGGAGGATGTGTATGGTGCCGGACCACAACCGGCAAGCCTGGATCGCAGCGGACGACTCCGTACCACCGCCGGCAATCCCGGCCCGGGCCGCCGCGAGAGCCCCGGCCATCCCTGTCCACCAAAATCATTCGCCCAATGTCCAACCTAACCGCCACCACCGGCCAGGAGCGCATCGTCGAACTCGACCTCATGCGCGGGTTCGCCCTCTTCGGCATCCTCATCGTCAACATGATCTTCTTCGGGATGCCGATCTACACCATCATCACCGACCTCAACCCGCTCAACGATCCGCTGGACGAGGCCGCCCGCTACCTGATCGGCATCGTCTTCGAGGGCAAATTCATCACGCTGTTCTCGTTCATGTTCGGGATCGGATTCTGGATCTTCATCTCGCGGGCGCGCGCAAAAGGCCGCACGGCCGGACCCCTTTTCCTGCGCCGCCTGTTCATCCTGGCGCTGTTCGGCGCCGCGCACGCCTTTCTGTTCTGGGCCGGCGACATCCTGCTGTTCTACGCGATGCTCGGGCTGGTCATGATGCTCTTCCTCAACCGCACCGACAAAACCCTCAAGGTGTGGATCGTGCTGCTGCCCGTGCTGCACATCCTGTTCATCGTCGCCCTTGTGGGCGTCTTCAAACTGGGCATGAGCACGCCCGAAGGCGCTGTGGCCATCACCGAATCGCTGGACCAAAGCCGCTACGAACTGGAGGCCATGGCGGCCTCGGCCATGGAGATCTACCGCACCGGCACCTTCACCGAAATGATGGAGATCCGGCGCCAGGAACTCGCGTTCGCCTACCAGGGCTTCATCATGGGCGGCGTGGGGGTGTTCTACCTGCTGGCGGTCTTCCTGGCTGGTATGCTCGCCGGCCGCGCCGGATGGTTCACCAACATCGCCGAACGCCTGCCCGCGCTGCGCCGCTACGTGCCCTGGCTCCTGCTGCTCGGGTTCGCGTGCGCCATCCCCGGCTTCCTGCTCATGCGCGGCGGCGACATCATCACGCCCGGCTGGGACATGCCGCTCTACCTTTTCCTGTTCATCGTCGGCACGCCGGCGCTCACATCCTCCTATGTGATCCTTCTGCTCAGCGCCTTCCACCGCTCCGGGAACGGGAAGCGCATCGGGGATGGGGACCCCTCCGGGAATGCGGGTGGATGGTTCTGGCCGGCCCTGCGCGACACCGGTCGCATGTCGCTCACCGTCTACCTCACCCAGTCGCTGGTCATGACCACCATTTTCTACGGCTACGGCCTGGGACTGTACGGCTCCATGCCGGTGTGGATGATGACCGTGCTCGCCGTCTCCTTCTTCGCCGTGCAGATGGTTCTGGCGCACTGGTGGATGAAGCACTTCACCATGGGTCCGCTCGAATGGCTCTGGCGCGCCGCCACCTACGGCTACCTGCCCGCACTGCGGAAATCAGCCGCAGAATGAGGCGCTTGCCGTTTCATCCGGAATAAGCTATAATTGCTACATTGAAATAAGCTATTTTGAGCACGTATAATATGCTAAATTTATCACGTTATAGTAAGCTATACGTAACTCGCCGGAAAAAGCCATACTAAACATACCAGAATAAGCTGGACTTAGTACGCCGCAATAAGCTATATTTAGCACGTCACAATAAGCTGGATTTAGTACGCGCTGTACAGCCAATTGACTCGCTAATGCAAACAATATGAAGGGATTCCGCTCCTTTTCACGGAATGCAAGCCATGCCAACCCCTGCTGAAAAACTGGCAAAGTCGCTGGAAAAGCTGAAATCTCTGCAAGATCAACACGGCTTTGCGGCTGTGAGGTCACGGGATTTGCCTGAACCGGACAGAAAGCTTCTGTTCTCACAAGGCTTTCTGAAGAAAGTGATGAAGGGATGGTACATCCCTGGCCGCCCGGATGAGCAGCCGGGTGACAGCACATCATGGTATGTATCCTACTGGAAATTCTGCGCGAAATACCTTCACCACCGGTTCGGCGATGACTGGGTGCTCTCTCCGGAACACTCCCTGATGCTCCATGCCGGCAACAAGGCCATCCCGGAACAACTCGTCATTCGGGCTCCCGGAGGCCGGAACAGAGCGACGGAGCTGATCCATGGAACCTCCATATTGGAAATGCGCACGGAATTGCCCCCGGAGCAGGAGATTTTCACACGAAACGGGATCAGAATGTATTCCCTGGCATCCGGCCTGACAAACTGCAGTGCCGGTTTCTTTTCGCGGAACAAAATATCTGCCAGAACCTTGCTGGGCATGGTCACGGAACCGTCAGAAATATCGGTTTTGCTGCTGGACAGAGGACAGACCACCATTGCCGGGAGACTGGCGGGTGCTTTCAGAAATGCCGGTCGCCCAGCCATTGCAGATGATATCATGAATACCATGAAGTCAGCGGGTTATGACGTCAGGGAATCCGATCCATTTGAGGATATGGCCGGCATGCACGCCATGCCTACCGCCACGCCGGCGCATATCAGGTTTCTGCATCTGACATGGCAATCCATGAGAGAGGAAATCCTCCACAATTTTCCCGCCCCGCCCGGTATTGCCGGTGATGCCGAAAGCTATTTGAAAAAGGTGGATGATGTCTATGTGACGGACGCCTACCACTCCCTCTCCATTGAAGGGTACCGCGTATCTGCGGAATTGATCGACAAGGTTCGCAGCGGCAACTGGAACCCGGATATAGATGAAAGTGACAAAGCGCACAGGGACGCCATGGCGGCACGTGGCTACTGGCAGGCGTTCCTCTCCGTGAAAAAAAGCGTGGAAAAAGTCCTGCGCGGTGAAAACGCCGGCCGTGCAGCCGGCATGGACCATGGCGACTGGTATCGTGAGCTGTTCGCCCCGGGTGTCGCCGCAGGCATCCTGAAACCCTCCGACCTTGCCGGTTACAGGAATGCGCAGGTGTTCATCCAGCTGTCACGCCATATTCCACCGCCCGCCCCCGAAGCGAGGGAAATGATCACCGAACTTTTCGACCTGCTCGCTGATGAAAAGGAACCCGGCGTCCGTGCCGTGCTCGGCCATTTTCTGTTTGCCTGGATCCACCCCTACATGGATGGCAATGGACGCATGGCACGCTTTCTGATGAATCTCATGCTGGCTTCCGGCGGTTATCCATGGACGGTCATCCCGGTGGAAAGCAGATCGGATTACATGCGCGCACTGGAGGAGGCAAGCGTCAAAAAAAACATAAGACCTTTTGCCATGCTGGTTTCCCGACTTGTGGATAAAGGTATGGGTGGCGAACCGGTCGCCCGGATCACATAAACTTATTCCCGTGACGAACCCTCGGTCCGCTCCGCATCCGCCCCCACCGTCGCCGATTTCGCCTCGTCGATCTCCGGGTCCCGGAACCAGTTCTGCAGCATCAGGAACAGCGCCAGGTTCACCACCTTGTGCAGCGCGCTGTAGACCAGCAGCATGCCCGCCACCGCGGCGATGGTCACATCCAGCCCGCGCGCGTACTCGAGCCCGGCCCACAGGAACACCAGGTCCTTGCTTGGCAGCAGCGGGATGCGGTTGATGACGATCAGCATGGCCAGAAACGTCAGCCACACCGGCAGCGGCGTGCCCGGGATCGCCGCCATCCACATGAGCACCAGCCCGGCGTGGTGCACCACAAAACGCGTCAGGTAGATGCCGAAGATGGCCGCGGCGGTGCGCATCGGCAGGTCGAAGATGTAGCGCCGGAACTGCACCACCAGCGCCGTGACCACCGCCAGCACCAGGATGCCCGCCCCGATGTAGATGGGCGCGGTGTCCTCCAGCACATGCGTCAGATCCAGCTTGCCGGTGTACAGCAGCACGCTCAGCAGCGTGATGGCCACCAGGTTGGATGTGACCGACGATATAATGCTGTTGTCGCGGATGTGCTTGAAGATTTGCCGGTCGCCCAGCCCCACCCGCTTGCGCGCCCACAGGAACAGGTAGAACTCGCCCGAATAACCCACCACCTCGTGGTTGTACACCCATTTTGTGACAAACGCGCGGAACCCCTGCCACGCATCGAACGTCCAGAGCCGCTTGTAGATGAAGATCTCGGCCACCGGCAGGCTGGTGAACAGCACCCCGAACAGCACATAGAACCACGGGCTGGTCGGCAGCGACTGCAGCACCTCCCCCCAGCCGATATCCGTCAGCCGGTAGATGATCAGGCCAAGGATGGCCAGAAGGATCACCCGCTGCAGCAGTTTCTGCACCACTTTGGCGCGCGGGTCGGCAGACAGCTTCTGCCAGCGCTGCTTCCATGCAGTAAGTCGGCTCATAGTAAACGGGATTCTTCAAAATCCCAAGGTAAGTAAAATCGAAGAATCCGTTTATGTCAAAGCCGAAATTGCGAAACTTCAGTTAACCGCAACCCTGTGCCTGAGCAGAAAATCCGTTTGAGCGCTTGATTTGGATTTGGAATTGGAAGCGTTGCTCGATCTTCTCGATGCCACTTGCTGTTCGGGCCTGCTGGATGTCTCCACAAATACCCTTATGAAGTTGGCAAGCTCATGAGGCATGGAGTCTGGCTGGGTGGAAAACTGAAGATCCGTCAGGTTAAGCGGGTGCTCAACACTGGTTGTGGTCTGGGTGTTTGCGGAATATCTTTGGATCACCAGGTTCCTGCCCGAGCGCGACACCATGACCGAGTCACCCGTGAAGGTACTGAAAACGAGGGAGTTGTCCGGCGGGCTCAGGATCTCGTGCACGCCCCTCATCTCTTCACGTATAATTTCAAGTGCTTGCGACGAGTTGGCCTGCACTTCCGTCTGCAGCCT
>SLNO01000135.1 GCA_007132975.1 Balneolales bacterium | reverse complement strand
ACCGTGCCGCTGCTGCGGGTGGTGTTGCTGCTCCGGTTTACCGTGCCGCTGCTGCGGGTGGTGTTGCTGCTCCGGTTCACTGTGCCGCTGCTGCGGGTGGTGGTGCTGCTCCTGTTTACCGTGCCGCTGTCACGGGTAGTGGTGCTGCCACGGTTCACTGTGCCACTGCTGCGAGTGGTGGTGCTGCCACGGTTTACAGTTCCCGAGTCACGGGTGGTGGTAGTGCTGCGCGTCACATTTCCAGTTGATCGGGTAGTGGTGCTGCCATCGCGGCGTACGGCTGTGGGGGTTGTGCCGGTGCTTCTGGTCACGTTTGTCCGGCGATCGGCCGTAGCCGTGCCGGTCCGGGTCACACTCTGAGCAGGGGAAGTTCTTCTCACTCCCGTTGACCTGGTGTCATCACGGGTTATTGCGGATGCACGTGTTCCTGTGGTAGCGACGGGGGTTCTGGTCATTCGGGTGCGTGCCGGCCTGTGACCTGTCACATTGAAGTAATTGTAGGTGATGAAGTAATTGGGGCCGAATCCGTAGTGACCGTGCCAACCATGGACCGGGTAACGGTGCCAACGGTAGGGTGAATGCCAGTGATACGGTGTATGCCATGAGTACCAGTAGGATCCATGCCATGGATGGTACCAGTGCGGGTGCCAGGGTGCATCCCATCCCCAATGCCCATAGTGGAATCCCATTCCCCAATAGAAATGACCACCGTAACTCCAGGAAGTCCTGACATAGGTACGCGTCGGCCGGTAAACGTACCGGTGAGTGGGTGCCCAGCGATATCGCTCATAGTCCCTGAAGTACAGTCCGGCATCCTGCAGGCCATCTTCATAGCCCAGATCATAGATATCCTGATCAGTTACAGGCTGGGCACGTTCTTCAACATACCGATCCGAGACTGTCCGGGTCGGACGTTCTTCGATGACCCTCACCTGGGTGTAGCAGCCTGTAAAGACGAAGGCGGCTATCAGCAATGTGGATATGTTTTTCAGATGTGCCATGATGTACTCCGTTTAGCTTTTAAAACCTGCTATCTTGATCAATCTGTTGTTTCGCCAGATAGTTCCTCATATTAAACGTTCCGGCCTGTTCATTCTTGTTCGTTCTTGCGATGCTTGGTCTACTGCTGTTACACTTGAGACGCGCTTTACACCTACGTACAATATAGAACAATCGGTTAGAATTCCGCGTCTTTGTACATTTTTTTACGACTGGTATTCAAAAAAGTTCGACGAGATCGCAATTTTTATATAGAGAGTCGTCCGATGGAATACCTAATTGCTTTTCCTTCAGCTGCGTACGCCAGCACATGCACCACAGCCAATATTTCCAGAATTGTAATAGATTGTTAGCTTATCAGCCTAAATATACGCGCAGGGCAAGACTTCTGTTATGGTGGCGCAGTTTTCTGAGAGCTTTTTCCTTGATCTGGCGCACCCTTTCTCGGGTAAGGTCGAATCGTTCACCGATTTCCTCCAAAGTAAGCGAATGTTCGCGTCCGATACCGAAATAGAGACGGATAACCTCCGCTTCTCTTTTTGTCAGCTTGGACAGTGCCCGTTCAATTTCCACCTTCAGGGATTCACCCATAAGGTCGTTATCGGGGTCTGGTGTTTCCTCGTTTTCAAGAACATCCAGGAGCCGGTTGTCTTCCCCTTGTGCGAATGGGGCATCCACGGAAAGATGGCGACCTGAGATCTTGAGCGTATCAGATACTTCGGAGACGGTCATTTCAAGGCTCTCGGCCAGCTCGGCGGCAGAGGGAATACGCTCATATTCCTGCTCAAGCTTGGAGAGCTCCTTGCCAATCTTGTTCAGGGCACCAACCCTGTTGAGCGGAAGGCGGACAATACGGCTCTGTTCGGCGAGCGCCTGTAGAATGGACTGGCGAATCCACCATACAGCATAGGAAATGAATTTAAATCCGCGTGTCTCGTCGAATCTCTTGGCGGCCTTTATCAGTCCAAGGTTGCCTTCGTTGATCAGATCTCCTAGGGAAAGGCCCTGGTTCTGATACTGTTTGGCCACGGATACGACGAACCGCAGGTTCGCTTTTGTCAGTTTCTCAAGGGCATCCTGATCTCCCGCCTGGATCTTTTTGGCAAGATCGACTTCTTCATCGGGAGTGATGAGGCTCACTTTGCCAATCTCCTGCAGGTATCTGTCAAGAGATTGTGATTCTCTTGTTGAAATTCCGCTGGGACTCGGATTTTTAGGTTCTTTTTTCTTCTTAGCCACTTGAATCTGGTTGGTTTGATGTGTGTTCAGACTGTAATAAACCGCTCGTACCGGTCACGCAATATACAATCTTTCAGAAAGGATTTCCCAAACAGCATACCATATGTTTGGTAGAGGGTATCATTATGGAAAAAACGATGCAAATTTACGGATGTTATACATCAAATGTGCGGTTTTCTTTAAATGTCTGGATTTCTTTCATTCCTAAAAAAGGTGTCTCCTGAGAATGGATTCGCCACACCGAAATAGCCGCAAACCGAAACAGCGATATCTGAAAAACTTGTGCGGGTAGGAAGTTCTACACAGACGGCACGCTCTACCGGATACACCAGCAGCGGTGTGAACTCCCGTGAATGGTCGGTGCTGGGCATGGTCGGGTCATTACCATGGTCACCGGTAATGATCAGCAGATCGTCTGCCCGAAGCAGTTCAAGAAAGCCTGGAATGGCCTGGTCTATTTCCTCCAATGCCCCGGCAAACCCTTTTGTGTCATTCCGGTGCCCAAAATTCTGGTCGGTTTCTATGAGGTTGATAAATACAAATGCAGATTGGTTTTGTTCCGACATCACCTCGCGGATTTTCCGTATCCCTTCGGTGTTGCTTTTAGTGCGAAGGGACCGGTCAAACCCCTCTTCGGCAAACAAATCGATCACCTTGCCTATGGAAACTGTCTCAATACCCATCTCCTGGAGATAACCCGGAAGGAATGGCCTGGGAGGTTTGAGGGAATAGTCGTGCCTTTGCTCCGACAATCGACGGTAGGAACCCGGATTGCCTTCAAACGGCCGTGCAATGACACGACCAACGGCATGTTCTCCTGTCATGATTTGGTTGCGCGCTATTTCGCACCATTGATACAGGGTGGTGAGCGGAACGGTTTCAACATCGCAAGCTACCTGGAAAACACTGTCGGCCGAGGTGTACACGATCGGCAGGCCGGTCTTCTGGTGCTCTTCACCGAACTCCTCGATAACAGCCGTTCCCGATGCGGGTTTGTTTGCGAGTACGCCCTCCACACCTGCAAGGCGGCAGAATTTTTCGATCACTTCGTTGGGAAAACCATCCGGGTAGGTTGGAAAGGCCGTGTCCATCCCGATTCCGGCAATCTCCCAGTGCCCGGTAGTGGAGTCCTTGCCGGCGGACTTCTCTCGAAGCTTTCCAAAGGCGGCGAGCGGTCTGGAAACCGGCGGGACCGTATCCAGCGGGATGATATTGCCGATCCCGAGTTTTCCAAGCTCCGGCAGCCGGCACCGAGTCTGCGCCACCACATGGCCAAGGGTGTTGCTTCCCTCGTCCCCGTAGAGGTGGGAGTCTTCCTGTGCTCCAACTCCCAGCCCGTCAATGATCAAAAGGTAGCATACCCCCATACTATACCTCCACGATAAATTTCCGCTGGTTTATGGCATTGTTCATGGCTTTTTTAATTTTCTGCAGGATGGTTTCGGGGTCGGCGGATCCGTTCAGCCGGGTGACTCCCGCGTTCAGCTGAACCACTTCCCCGTTTTTTGCGGATAGAGGCACAGGATCACGGAAGGTCTCCCTGATGCGCCCTGTCCAGGACAGAAATGCAGACTCATCCGTTGACTGCAGCAAAAACAGGTAGACATAGTCGCTGTGGGCTCCGATGATCCCGGGAATCCCGTATTTCTGCGGGCGGATACCACTCAGCACATGGCGTTGAAGCGCAGTAAGATCTTCAAGCCGATATCGCGTACGCAGATCATTGATATTACCAATGGTGACCATTCCAACCCAGGTGGCCAGTGTCGGTTCATTGTTTCCGGCATGCTGCGAAATGCGAGACAGGGCCCCGCTGAAAAGATCCCGGGAGTAGGACGAGAGACGAGTGGAAAACAGGTTGTCATATACATCAAGATCGGGCAGCATGGCTTCGAGCTTGAGCCCTGCAATCAGGCACAAATTGCCGATCTTGTGCCTCAGTGCATCATTGAAGAGCAGCGGGTTCTCCGTATAGACAAGCACAAGCAGCTGCCGGCGTTGCCGGTGCATGATGGGCACTGCCAATGACGATCCGTAGCAGAGCGGTTCGGCACGCGATATGCGCTTTGGGTTGCCGTTGAAGTGGGGTGAGAAAAAGGGAAGACCGTCTGAGAGCGCCCGTGCGGCAATGGACCCATCTTCAAGCTCCAACCCGACAGGCGGCGGATACCTGGCATCCAGCGAACTATACACCGTATGCCATGCCTCCAGCCCCCTGGCCAGAAGGACAACTCCACCCGTATCACCTGCAAACTGCTGAAGATGATCCACAAGCGTCGCAGCCAGCTCCAGCGGCTCATCCGACCGGGTCAGGACCTGAACCATCTCATCGTAGTCGGCCCATTCGGTCTGCTTTTCCGTGAGTTCGGCAACATGCTGATAAGATTGAAGCATGCGCCCAAGAACTTTCTGGTATGCCGCAACCACCTTTTCGTCACTGGGGGAAAGTTCCGGTTTATTGCCAGTCTCAACAACCGTAACAGCCACGGTTTCTGCCTGGAACACAAAGGGCACCAGATAGATGTAATTTGTTGGAGGCGTACCCGTATAATGTGCAAGCTGCACCGGCTTGAAATGAATGTTTTTCTCCAGACGGGTTGTGGACTTGATGGATGCGAATTTCTGGAGGAAGTGTTCATCGCGGCTTACACGATCCCGAAACATCACATCCCTGCGGCTGGTGGCATATCCCGCAAGCACAAACTGATCGCGTCTGGGGTTGACCCAATGCATGGACACCGTCTCAGCCTCCAGCGAAGTCCGGAGCATGAGCAGCATATCCCGGACCAGTTTTTTGAAATTATGCAGATTGTCTTTTTCCTTCTCTTCCACAAGTTACAGATTCAAACTGTTGATGTTTTTACTTCGCGGTTTCATTTCAGGGCATCTCCTGCATGAGCTCCTCCGCTTCCTCAATGAGTGATGCAATCGCCTGCAGGCCCCGGTTCCAGAATGTCTCATCGGTGATATCCACGCCAAGCTCGGACATCAGCTTCGCAGGCCAGTCAGAGCCGCCCTTCCCGAGCATCTCCAGGTAGGCCTCGCTGAAACCATCGCCGGAACCGAGATACTCCTGGTACAGCGCCAGGACCAGCAGCTCGCCGAAGGCATAGGCGTACACATATCCGGGAGTATGGATGAAATGCGGGATATAGCTCCACCATAGCCGGTAGTTGTCTGTGAGCGTGACGGAGTCGCCGTAAACCGGTACCTGTGTCTCCATCCAGAGCTCCGAAAAGCGTCCGGAAGTCAACTCACCCTCCTCCCTCCTGGCCTGGTGAATGCGGTCTTCGAACCGGTTCATGGAAATCTGCCGGAAAACGGTTGCGATGGAATCGTCGATCTTGCCCACCAGAAGCGCCATTTTCTCTTCGGGCTTGTCAAGGCTGCCCAGCAATTTCCTGAAGACAAGCATCTCACCGAACACGGATGCGGTCTCTGCAGTGGTGAGCGGGGTACCGGCCTGCAAAATGCCCTGCTTGCGAGCCAGGAACTGGTGCACTCCATGGCCAAGTTCATGTGCCAGGGTCTGTACATCCCGGATTTTCCCATCGTAATTCATGAAGACATAGGGGTGGGCAGAAGGTATGGTGGATGCGGAATAGGCCCCTCCCCGCTTTCCGGGTGTGACGGCGGCATCAATCCATTTCTCATCGAAGAAACGAGCAGCTATGGCACCCATTTCAGGGTGAAACCCGGTATAGGCGTCCAGAACCATGGTGCGCGCATCATCCCAAAGGATCTTTTCCCGGCTTTTCAGGACAGGCGCATACCGGTCGAACTCCATCATTTCGTCAACACCGAGAAGCTGTTTCTTGAGCCGGTAAAACCGGTGGACCAGCGGATAGTTTGAGGTGACAGAATCTACCAGCGCTTCAACGCTTTCATCGGATATCTCATTGGCCATATTGCGTGCCCGCAGCCAGTGCGGATATTTGCGAAGCCGGTCATTGGTGTGCTTGTCGGCCAAAAGCGTATTGAAGGCATAGGTAAGCGGGTGTTTCATCCGGACCAGACCATCCGTGAAGATTTCGGATGCCTTTCGCCGGGTTTCACGATCCGGATCGCTCATGCGGCTGAGGATCTGCGACTCCGTAAGCTCTTCTCCGTCCATTTGAAACCGGGAGGCGCCGAGGGTTTCGTCGAAAAAACGTACCCATGCGCGCGACCCGGTGACGGCTTTGGCCGAGAGTATCTTTTCTTCTTTTTCCTCAAGTGTATGGGGCTTGTCGAGGCGGGAGGTTTCCAGATAATGGCGGAAGGCCTTCAATTCTTTGCTCCGGATAAGCTTCCGGGCGGATTCCTCATCCACATCAAGCCATTCAATGGTGAAAAAAATGGTTTTTTGGGTCAAATCAGAGGAAAGCTCGGTGGATTCCTGGACGGCCTTGCCGAGGGCAGGATCTTCGGTGTTGGTGGTCCACATAAGATAGGCGTAAGACCCGATGCGGCCCATGATCTCAAGAATATCGGAGTATTCGTCAAGCGCTTCTGCAAATTCCACAGCGCTCAGCTTTGCCACGCGGCCACGGTACCTTCCTTCAAAATCATCAGCTTTCTCGAGGACGGACTTTCTGTCGTTGGCAAGTGCCGGGTCGTCCGGACTGCGATACAGGTCGGACAGGTCCCACCGGATATTCTCAGCGCCGGTTGTATGGTTGTTTTTCACGTGTTCCTTACTGCTTTTTTGTTACGTTCCGATCAGGTTTTTCCCATGTGCTTAACCCATGTTGGCCAATTTCAGCAAAAATGATATGCCTGCCTGGCTGTACGGGATCATGGTGGCATTCTGCCTGCTTATTTGATGACTGATTATAAGAAAAAAACGTCAACGTTTTTTGCGTGCTTTTCGTTAACAGGGCATATATTATGCGGTCTCTATGGGATGTATTGTAACAAATCCCTGCCCGGTATCGTTTGTGGACATTTTCAAGTCTGTGAACGCGAATCCTGAACCCAGAAAAACCCCTGACCTTGAAAAAGATAGAAGCGCAATTCGGCCCCAACGCCGCTCTTGTAGAAGAGCTCTACGACCAGTACCTGGAAAACCCTGATTCCGTCCCCGAATACTGGCGGCAGTATTTCGATGAGATGGGCAATGGCGAACAGCCTTCCAGCGCCGTTACTGCCGAGCCCGATAAGAAGGTGAAAGAAGGAGAACGGGATGATGACCGGGACAAGCGTGAGGATAAAGCAAAGAAATCCCAGGATGACAAGGCCGGGCCTGACAAGGACGCACCATCGGCAAAGCGTGAAAAGGGAACAGCTGAGGCCAAGCCAGGCACCGAGACTGACGATCCAGGCGAGGAGTCTCTTTTTGAATACAAGCCCCTGAAGGGCGTTGCCGGGAAACTGGCGGCTAACATGGAGTTGAGCCTGGATCTGCCGACAGCCACATCCCTCCGTGTCATTCCTGTCAAGATGCTGATGGAGGATCGGCGTATCATCAACAGTTACCTGGAGAAGCGGCTTCAACCCAAGGCCACACTTACCCATTTCATTGGGTGGGCAGTTGTAAGGGCCCTTGGTGAGTATCCCCAGCTCAACCATCACTTCGGGGAGAAAGACGGCAAGCCGGCGCGGGTGGTGCCCAAGGGGGTCAACCTTGGCATAGCGATTGACCTGCCCAACAAGGACGGGTCTCGAAACCTGGTTGTTCCGAACATCAAAAACGTCGACAAGATGACTTTCAGTGAGTTTCTGGATGCTTTTCTGGACCTGATAAACAGGGCCCGGAAAGGCAAGCTGGAAGTGGCTGATTTTGAAAACACAACAATCACCATCACCAATCCCGGAACTATTGGCACGGTTTCATCCATGCCGCGGCTGATGAAAGGACAGGGTGCGATCATTGCCACCGGGGCAATGAACTATCCTGCCGAATTCCAGTCCATGTCCCAGGAGCTGTTAAGTCATCTGGGAATCAGCATGGTCATGAACATGACGTGCACCTACGACCACCGGATCATCCAGGGTGCTGAGTCCGGATCTTTCCTGGCCCGTATCCAGGAGTTCCTGGCCGGGCCAACCGATTTCTTCGAATCCATTTTCGAGGAACTCAATATCCCGTACGAACCGATACCTTTCGGTGAGGATCAGTACACAGGTTTCCTGGACGGGGGGTCGGACCGTGTGGAGTCGGACAAGAAGGCGGTGGCCGTGAGCCGGCTCGTTGACAGGTATCGCCGCCACGGACATGTCATGGCCGAACTGAATCCGCTGCAATTCGGTACCGGCTACAATCCCGAACTTGATTTCCACTACCATGGACTCACAATGTGGGACCTCGACCGCAAGTTCTACGTTCCTTATCTGGGCGGGGCGGGCCAGGTAACATCCCTGAGAAACATCATTGACATCCTGCGTAAGACCTATTGCGGATACATTGGCGCCGAGTACACGCACATACTTGAGGTAGAGGAACGTTCATGGCTGCGTGACGAGATGGAATCTTGCGTGAACGACCCGGAGCTGACCAAGGATGAAAAGCGGCGCATTCTTCACAAACTCAACCAGGCCAGTGCCTTTGAGGAATTCCTGCACAAGAAATATATCGGGCACAAACGGTTTTCGCTTGAAGGAGCCGACACGGTCATACCGATGCTTGACTATCTGCTTGAGAGGGCCGGTACATACGACGTCAGCGATGTGGTGCTGGGCATGGCGCACCGTGGTCGTCTTAATGTGCTAGTGAACACCATGGACAAATCCTACAAAAAAGTTTTCGCAGAATTTGAAGGGAACATCGATCCCGAAAGTGCCATGGGTACGGGAGATGTAAAGTACCACCTTGGTGCCACGGCCGTTCACAAAACCAATGATGGCAAAGAGATCAAGCTTCTCCTCATGCCAAATCCGAGCCACCTGGAATCGGTCAATCCGGTTGTTGAGGGTGCTTCAAGGGCGATCCAGGACAAGATCAGCAAGAAAGAGGCTTCAGAAAAGGTGGTGCCGTTGCTCATCCACGGTGATGCCGCCTTTGCAGGACAGGGTGTGGTTGCAGAAACACTCAACATGTCGCAGCTCAAGGGCTACTCCACTGGCGGTACCATCCATCTAATTATCAATAACCAAATCGGTTTCACCACGCTGCCGCGTGACGGCCGATCCACGGAGTATGCATCGGATCTGGCCAAGATGATCCTTGCTCCCATATTCCATGTGAACGGTGACGAGCCTGAGGCAGCCATCCAGAGTATCAAACTGGCACTGGACTACCGGCAGAAGTTCGGGAAGGATGTGGTTATTGACCTTATTTGCTACCGCAAGCACGGGCACAATGAAGGTGATGAACCGGTCTTCACACAACCGGGTCTGTACAAGGAAATCCAGGGCCATCCGAGCGTGCGCGAGCGGTACACCCGCCAGCTCGTGGAGCGTGGTGAGTTGACCAAAAAGGAGGTCCAGCAGATTTTTGATGAATTTGACGAGCTGCTCGAGGCGGCTTTCAAGGATGCGCGAAAAGCCGGCAGCATAGGCGAACTGCCTAAGGAGTACATCAAACGCAAGGAACCCGGCCAGAAGGAATGGTCGAAGCACATCCCGGACACCAGCTTTGATATCGAAAAACTCAAGGAGATCGGGCGCAGCCTCAATACCCTGCCGCAGGACTTCGACGCCAACCCCAAATTGCTCCGTATCCTTGCAAAGCGCACAGACATAGTCGACAAAAACGAAAAGAAGATTGATTGGGGATTTGCCGAAGCACTGGCTTTTGGCAGTCTCCTTGTTGATAAACATCCGGTAAGACTGACCGGACAAGACTGTGAGCGGGGAACGTTTTCTCACCGTCACTCTGTCCTTCACGGAACTGAAAAAAGCCAGGTCTTTGTCCCGCTGAACAACCTCCAGGAAGATCAGGCCACTTTCAAGGTCTACAACAGCCTGTTGAGCGAATTTGCGGTGCTGGGTTTTGAGTTCGGGTACAGCAGTCAGCGTCCGGAGGCCCTGGTTCTCTGGGAAGCACAATTTGGCGACTTCAGCAACGGGGCTCAGATCATCATCGACCAGTACATTGCCGCCAGCGAGTCAAAGTGGCGACAGACAAGTGGTGTCGTGCTCCTCCTCCCCCACGGATACGAGGGTCAGGGACCGGAACACTCATCTGCGCGCCTGGAGCGTTTCCTGCAGTTGTGCGCCGATAACAATCTGCAGGTTGCCAACTGCACAACCCCGGCCCAGTATTATCACCTTCTCCGCAGGCAGGCATTGCGGACCGGCAAGAAACCTCTTGTGATCATGACTCCGAAAAGTCTTCTGAGACACACAAAGGTTGTTTCCAGCATCGAAGAAATGGCCAAAGGTTCATTCCAGGAAGTTTTGGATGACGGTGGCGTTGCGGATGCTTCGTCGGTAAAAAGAATTGTATTTTGCTCCGGAAAGGTATTTTACGATCTGCTTGAGATGCGAGATGCTGAGAATCGTGCTGATACGGCCATTGTGCGGCTTGAGCAGTTCTACCCCTTCCCCGATCAGAGCCTGCTAAGTGTCATCGAGAAATACAGCGGGGCAGAATCGGTTGCCTGGTGTCAGGAAGAGCCGAAAAACATGGGTGGATGGAGTTTTGTGAAACCGCGTCTGGATGAACTTATAGGGGACAAATTTTCAATCCAATTTGCCGGGCGTGTAGCCTCTGCTTCACCTGCTACCGGATCCACCCAGATCCACAATGCGGAACAGGAGCTGCTTCTTGGTGAGGCTTTGGGGATGTAGGAGAGGACAACAGAATTGGTGAGGACCGCAGAAACGGAACTGTGCCGTGTAGAAGGCTGATTGGCTTATCTCGGGCAGTGGCCCTGAGTCTCTGCTTCTTCTAGGAGAAGAAATTGCTTTTATCTACTCTTTTACAAGGCAAGTTCGAATGAACTCGCCTTGCCAGCCGGCGATAGTCAGGTAAATGGTTTTGGCTGCGACTGGCTGTTATCGCATGCTTATCGCATGCCCCCGGCTACACCTTTGCAGATACGGCTGATGGCATCGTGGCTGTGAAGGCTCTCCATGTGGTTGCAACGCACAACAAAATCCCGGATCTCAGGCACACGGTTAAGATGATCGTAGATGAGACGTGCGGCATCTTCCACAAATTTCTGGTATGCGCCGTTCAATTCGGCAAACGCCTGCTCATCCTCGCGTTTTACCATTACCTGCGTTTCAGTCTTGAGTGCGTTTCTGAGCAGCTCCACTAGAGTCTCGGGTTCAATGAAGGAAGTGCACTCCACGGTCACGTTCGTGACGCTGCGCTGACTGTGTGAAATGGCTGCGACATCGCGTGTTTCCCGGGCATGCTCGGCCAGTTCAAAGGAACAGGGACAGGCACTGCTGTATTCGAAGTTAATGTGCATGAACATGCGCATTCTGCCTTTTTCGTCCATATGCCCTTCAAACGAGAGCGGATAGTACTGATAGCCGCTCAAGTCGGAACGCAGGCTATCCTGCACCATCGGGAAATTGACATGAAGCCGAAGATAGCTCTCCCTGCTGTCCAGATTGTCGCGATAAGCACGGAGGATATACTCAAAAACGTCCTGAGTGAAGACTTCATCCTTGAACTCGTAGAAAGTGCGGATGATCCGGCTCATGTTGATGCCTTTCTTACCGGCATCAAGACTCACATAGCCATCTACGGAAGTTTCAAGTGTCAGGATCTGCCCGTCACGTGCGGCATATTTCAGGGGCAGGCGGAAATTGGAAATCCCAACTTGCTGAATAGGCACATTAGCCCCTTCTATGAGAGAAGAAGGACCGTTTTGGAGATCGGGGAGCGTGCTCTTGTAAGCATCTGTGACAGTGAATGTCGGATCGTAAAATCGTTTGAGCGTAGAAGTAATCATCAGTAGTAAATCGATAAGTTAGTTTTCCCGGTATTCCGCAATGTTCCGTTCCGTTTCAAAAAGCTTGACGGAGTGGAGTGAACCGCTTTTGCAAATTGCCGCAACATCTTCCCGCAACTCAAGGAAAAAAATGCGAGCCAGATTTTCCGCCGACGGGATTACACCCTTCAGGAACGCGACGTCAAGATTGAGGTTCTTATGGTCGCATTTTGAGAGGATACGATCATGGATGACGTGCTTCAGTTTGCCAAGGTCCACGACATAACCGGTCTCGGGGTCGGGCTCACCTGCCACTGTGACTTCGATAACATAGTTGTGCCCGTGCCAGTTCGGATGGTTGCAGGGTCCGAAAGTGGCTTCGTTCCACTCCGGACTTTTCTCCGGATTGTGGAGCCGGTGGGCTGCTGTGAAGTGTTCTTTTCGTGTGACGTAAAGCACAATGCGATGAGATGGTTGTTTGTGTTATTGGAGATACGTCAACATGCTGTATGGCGGAAAAGGTTCCTTGATCTGAAAAATTGGCCCAAAGGCTTCAGTCGCCTTCCGTCTCCTGTAACGCATCTCCATGCCGCTTACGTGCTTCAACAACTGGCAGCTGCACGGGATAATTACCGTACGGACGCTCCCCGAGCAGGGCAATCAGGTCATGTGAACCAAGGATCTCTTTTTCAAGAAGGGTCTTGGACAGAGCAACCAGTTTGTCCTTTTTCTCAAGGAGCAGGCGCCTGGTCCGTTCGTGATTCCTTTTGATGATAGCCTGGACGGCTTCGTCGATCCGCTCCGCAGTATGCTCCGAATATTTCTTCTGGAATGCGAATCCACCCTCCTCTGACGGGCTGTGGTAGGATATATACCCGAGTTCTTCACTCATGCCGTATTCAGTAACCATGGCGTAGGCCAGTCTTGAGATTCGCTCCAGGTCGTTCATGGCACCGGTCGATATTTTCCCGAAAATGATCTCCTCGGACACACGTCCCCCCAGCAGTGCGCATATTTTGTCGTCAAGTTCCTGGGTTGTCATCAGAAAACGGTCTTCAAGCGGTGTCTGGAGGGTGTAGCCAAGGGCGGCGAAGCCCCGCGGCACAATGCTCACTTTCATCACCGGGTCGGTATACTCAAGGTACCAGCCCACCACGGCGTGGCCGGCTTCGTGGTAGGCAATGATTTCACGCTCGTTTGGACTGATGATCTTGTTTTTCTTTTCGAGTCCGGCCACGACCCGCTCAATGGCGTCCTGGAAATCGATCATCTCTACGGATTCCTTGTTCCTTCTGGATGCGAGCAACGCCGCTTCATTGCACATGTTGGCCAGTTCGGCGCCGGCAAAACCAGGTGTCTGGGATGCCAGCAGCTGAAGGTCCACATTGTCGGATATTTTCAGTTTCCTGGTGTGTACCTGGAGCACCTCCACCCTGCCCTTGAGATCGGGTTTGTCGACGAGGATCTGCCGGTCGAAGCGGCCGGGACGCATGAGTGCGGAGTCGAGTACATCGGGACGGTTGGTGGCGGCCATGATGATGACCCCTTTATCGGTATTGAACCCGTCCATTTCTGCAAGCAGCTGGTTCAGGGTGTTTTCCCTTTCGTCGTTGGCCCCGGTCACCTGGTTTTTGCCACGGCTCCGTCCGATGGCATCTATTTCGTCGATAAAAATGATGCAGGGCGCCTTCTCTTTTGCCTGTTTGAAAAGGTCGCGCACCCTGGAAGCGCCAACGCCTACGAACATCTCCACAAAATCAGATCCGCTGAGGCTGAAGAATGGCACATCGGCTTCGCCTGCCGTTGCCTTGCCCAGCATGGTCTTGCCTGTTCCGGGGGGGCCGACCAGCAGGACACCCTTGGGGATATTTCCACCCAGGCGGGTAAATTTTTTGGGATCCTTGAGGAAAGCCACGACCTCCTCAACCTCTTCTTTGGCCTCTTCAAGCCCTGCCACGTCTTTGAAGGTGATTTTGTGCTCGCTCTGCCGGTCGTAGAGCGATGCCTTGTTCTTGCCGATGTTCATCAGCTGGGAACCGGGGTTCATCCTTCGGAAGATGAATATCCAGAAAGCGATGATCAGCATGAGGGGGATGAACCAGATAAACACATTGCTGAACCAGTTGCCGCTGATGCGGGCGTCGTAGGCTACGCCGTGTTCGTCGAGGAGCGGACGGATGTCATCCCCCTCGATCATGGTGAGGCGGAAGGGATACGTAAGCGCCTCCTCCTCGTCGCTGCTTTCGAACCAGCGATTACCGGAGACCGGGTTTTCAAAAGCCACATGACCTTCTTTTACGGCATCCTCAAGAAAAAAACCTTCAATTGTCTTGCCGTCGGTGATGGTGATTTTCTCGACGTGGCCCTTGCGGACGTGATCCAGAAACTCGCTGTACGTCAATTGCACTGTTCCGTCGGGGAAGACGGACAAGTAAGGAATGGCAAGGAGTACAAGAAACAGGATAAGGTAGATCCAGATTGGGAAACGTGGATTTCGCTCTTCTTTCTTCCTTGGTTCGTACGTATCTGTAGAAGGGTCCTTTTTTTCTGACATGATGTAAAGATACGTTTTTTTTATCAATCAAGCGGCTGGTTACAGCTCATGCGGCTTTATATTTTAGTGACCTGCTTGCCGAGTGACTCAGGAGCCGGCGGGCCCGCCGAACACGGCAACGTCACCCTCGCCCGTCTGCATTTCCACCAGTCCATCCTTGGCGGTTATCTTGCCTATAACAGTAAATTCGCTGTTTATTTTGGATAGCTTTTCTGCCTCTTTTTCCGGCAGTGTAAACATTAGTTCAAAATCTTCTCCACCGTACAAGGCATATTTGTCCACATCTTCCTGCATTTCATCAGCCACTTTACGTGTCTGCAGGTCAATGGGCAGGGCGGATTGGTAGATGTAAGCCCCTCTTTTTGAGTTGCCTGCGAGTCGCTGGAGGTCGCTGAGGAGTCCCTGGCTGACATCGATCATGGATGTGGGCCGGATGCCCTTGTCATGGAACAGTGCCACCATGTCTTTTCGTGCGACCGGAACCAGTTGCCGCTTGACAACATGGTCCCATTCGGCGAGATCGGGCTGCATGATCGGGTCGCCGGATTCTTCCCAGTGCCGTTTTTCCCTCAGGAGCACTTTCAGTCCCGCCAGGGCGCTGCCTACATCGCCAGTGACGCAAATGGCATCATCGATTTCAGCTCCGCTGTTGTATACGATCTTTTCTTTGTCAACATCGCCATATACGGATACTGAGATGATCAGTGCATTGTGGGACCCGGTAAGGTCGCCTCCAGCAAGCTGGCACTGGTAGTCGGCGCAGGCCATTCCGATGCCTTTGTACAGATCGTCGATCATGTCCAGGGTTATCCGGTTGGGAATAGCAAGATTTACGATCACGGCCCTTGGCAGACCGTTCATGGCGTAGATATCACTAACTGCGGCAGATACGGCTTTGGCGCCAACCTGATGGAAGGGCATGAACGAGAGATCAAACTCAACTCCTTCCACAAAGGTTTCACTGGAAAGCAGTCCCAGGCGGGTCTCGCTTCCTGCAAGTACGGCGGCATCGTCACCGATGCCCTTGACAACTGTTTCGGATCGGTAGGTGGAATATCCGGCAATTTTCCGGATAAGTCCAGGCCGACCGACACTGGCAATGGTTTTATCCGTTTCCTGGTTCATGGCAGCTCATTTTCTTGCTGGGGCGAGGTTTTCAGGTCCTGTTTTCTGAGACCGAAGAAAAAAGGGCAACCCGGTTGAGGCCGGATTGCCCTTGTGAATCACAACACAGGTTTATCGGAGGGACTGGCGGGATGATCACATACACAAACTCCCGTCAATGCACTACATGGGCGCCTGGGCACCCCTCAATGTCGAGTAATTGATCCGCAGGGTGCCGGCTTCCCGAAGCTCCTGCTGCACGTCGCTGACGATACCCATTTCTGATTGCTGATCCACCCTCAGCGACACGATAAGCCGTGGTTCTTCCATAAGCTTGTCGTACATAAGCCGTCGGATGGCATAGATGTCATCTACGAGAGCGTCGTCAATCTGCACACGGGTGTCGCCATATCTGCCGCCACCGAGAATTTCGGGTCCGATGTAGATATAGCTGACCAGTCGTTTCTGCTCGATCTTTTCGATATTATCGGCGCGGGTAAAGTCAACCCGGACCTGCAGTTCCACTTCGCGCAATACCGTTACCACCATGAAGAAGATAAGCAACATGAATATGATATCCGGCATGGCAGCCGTCGGGACCTGCTGCTTGGTGTTCGCCTGTTTTTTTTGGAATTTTGACATAACGATATCAGGGTAAAATTAGGATCCGGGATCAGGCTCGGCCAGTGAGATATTCTGGGGATACATTTCACGTATGACATTATCATCCCGGCTCACCCGTGCCTGATACTGCCTGTACGGAATGCCGAACTCCCTCATGGAGGCTTCGTCCCTGAGTTGCCGGTAGGCACCGATAACCTCGTCAAGCATATCAATGTATATTTCGTACGGGGTCTGTCTGTCCGTTTTGATCGATACGATAGCCTGGCGTGGATCTTCCGAAAGATTTGGATCCTGGGCGCGATTAGCATTGTCAACGAAATCGATGACCAGTTGCCTTACTTCATGAAGGCTGGCCCGTTCTTCATTGATAAGAATTTGTCCGCGTGCATTGACAAGGATATTCATCAGGTTCCGTTCCCGGATGGGCGGCGGTTCCTGATCCGGGTCCGGCGGCGGTGGCAGCTGCATTCCGATACCGGTATCCACATCAATAGTCGTGACCACGAGGAAGAAGATCAGGAGGAGGAAGGCGATGTCCGCCATCCCCGCCTGAGGCACTTCCGCTACTTCACGAGAGCGTTTTTTTAATTTCATGTCTGAAATCAGAATTTAAAAGTGGTGCGAAGACCCGTGATGACCAGCATGACGGCGAGAATGCCCATGGTGATCAGCATGGTGAGCATTGCTGCATCGGTTACGGCTCCGGAGATCAGATAAGATATTCCGAATATGACGGCAGGCACCAAATAAACGAGGATCTTGGTTATATCTTGCTTGCCTTGAACGATATTCTTGATCCCGAATCCGATCATGGCCGCCACTCCGATGACTACCAATGCCAGCATCAGTCCGATTGCTATAGGTACGTACATAATATGTGGTAGTTGGTAAGTAAGTGGTTAGGAACCGGATTTTTCTTCTGAGTCATCGCTCTTAGCGGCATCACGCTCGGCACGCTCTTCTGCAGAGATGATGGGCTTGCCCTGCTGGAGGAGGGCGATGGAATCCACAAGTACGATGGAGCTTTCCTCCATATCCACTACAAGACGGTCGATTTTGGAGACGCAGTAGTTGTATCCGACCTGCAGGATGATACCGGCGATAAGCCCGGAAGCCGTTGTAAGGAGGGCCACTTTGATACCACCGGCCACTAGGCTCGGAGAAATGTCACCGGCAGCCTCAATAGCATCGAAAGCCTGGATCATCCCGATAACCGTTCCGGTAAATCCCAGCATAGGCGCGATGGCGATGAAGAGTGAGAGCCATACAAGGCCTCTCTCAAGGAAGCTCATTTCGATGGATCCGTAGGATTGGATCGCTTTTTCAGCTGCGTCAATTCCTTCGTCGGCGCGAAGTAGCCCTGCCTGGAAAACAGAGGCAACCGGCCCTCTGGTGGAGGAACAAAGTTCCTCGGCGGATTGGATTCCGCCTTCCTGCAACGCTTCTTTCACGTCAAGGATGAATTTACGCGTGTTGATGTCGGCTCTGTTGAGCGTGATCAGCCGCTCGAGAAAGATGGCAAGTCCAAGGATAAGGGCAATGAGTACCGGCCACATGAACGGACCACCTTCATTGAAATACCCGACGAGCATGTTGAATAAGCCTTCTTCCAGGGCGCCCTGGAAAAGCAGTGCACTAAACGAGAGGGTCATACGATTCTCCGATTTTT